>MTBT01000258.1:0-7553 GCA_002282935.1 Microcystis sp. LSC13-02
AGGTTCAGTTTTTAGCTTGGTTATCGCTTTTTCCATTGTAGCTTAAAGCCGTCCTCAAAGGACGGGGTTTTAACCCAAATTTTCGATAACTGATAACTGATAACTGAAAAAGGTGGGAATTACCCACCTTAAACTTGATTTTTGCCGAATTTTTCTAGCGACTGCTCCGATCTTGGTCCAAGACGCTGACGGGGAAATTATTATAACCAACGTGATGTTTGCTGGTTTTTTGAATTTCTTCTTTAATTTGATCTAGATCAACATAGCGATCGGCTACATTAATTAAACTATCACTGGTCATCGATCGCAAACTAACCACTTCCACTCGCGCACCACGGTAACTGACGGAATCGGCAGCATAGGCCAAATCCCCATCACCACTGACAATGACTGCGGTATCATAGGAACCCACTAGAGCCATTAAATCCACGGCGATTTCCACGTCGAGATTGGCTTTTTTGGAACCATCGGGTAATTGTACTAGATCTTTAGCGATGACTCGATAACCGTTGCGACGCATCCAGAGGAGGAATCCCTGCTGTTTTTCGTTAGTGCGATCAACTCCAGTATAAAAGAAGGCCCGCAAGAGACGAGAACCGGCAGTTAAACGACAAAGTAATTTGGTGTAGTCAATTTCGATACCTAATTGCAGAGCCGCATAAAATAAATTGGAACCATCGATGAAAATCGCCACACGACCGCGATTTTCTAGCACTTGTTCGGGGGTGAAGACTGGGGCCGTGTCATAATCATCAAACATTTTATTTTTCCTCGTTTGTTAAAAGTTTAGTGTTGATTGTTTGCCAGTTGTATCCCAAAGGACAACAGACCTTAAAAAATAGAGTTATTAAAAAATTCCTTTAGGAATCGTTTAACGGCAGTTCTAGTTTAGAAAAGATCGGTTCAGGTGTTCCTAGTTGTGGATTTGTGGGTAATCCCCATTGACAGTGTTGGGAAAAAGAGACACCATCGGGGGAGTTTTCTCCGTCCTCCGACCTGAAAGTATTAAAATCAATAACAAAACCTAGTTGTTGATAAATTTTACTGCTCAAGGTCGGTATTATCGGTGAGAGTAGGTAGGCAGAGAGTCTGACTGATTCCAAAACCGCGTAGAGGACTTTTTCTACTGCTGCTTGTTGTTTCTGTTTAAATAAACTCCAGGGCGCACTCTCATCGATAAACTTGTTACTGGCACGAATTAACGCCAATATTTCCTCACAGGCTTGATTAAATTGTAGCGCATCATACTTCTGTTCAACAATGCCCCCTAGATTGATCCCCATATTCTTAAGATGATTATCGTTCGGGATATCTACGCCAGTCAACTGGGGGGGAATATTTTGGCAGTATTTTTTAACCATGCCTAGGGTGCGATTGAGGAGGTTGCCTAAATCGTTGGCTAAATCCGCGTTAAGAATATTAACAAATCTGGTTTCCTGAAAATCGCCATCCTGTCCTAATTCAATCTCTTTGACGAAATAGTAACGGACGGCATCGGCCCCATAGCGCTCAACCAAATCGAAGGGATCGAGGGTATTACCGAGACTTTTGCCCATTTTCCGCCCGTCTTTGGTCAAAAAGCCATGGCCGAACACTCTTTTGGGCAAGGGTAAACCTGCCGACATTAGCATAGCCGGCCAATAAATGGCATGGAATCTTAATATATCTTTACCGATCAGATGCAGATTGATCGGCCACCATTTGGCCAAGGCATTTTCTAGGGTGGGTTCGTCTTCGGGGTCGAGAAGGGCGGTAACATAGCCAAGAAGGGCATCAAACCAAACGTAGATGGTATGCTGACCATCGTGGGGAATGGGAAACCCCCAAGCGACATTAACCCTAGAGATGGAGAAGTCCTGTAGTCCCTGGTTGACGAAGTTGAGAACCTCATTACGTCGGCTTTCTGGTTGAATAAAATCGGCTTGCTCTTGGTAAAGTTGTTCTAGTTGTGCTTGATACTTAGAGAGACGGAAAAAATAGTTTTCCTCGTCGCGCCATTCGGCGGCCAGATTAGTATGAATGGGACAACAGCCATTATCTAATAGTTCTCTTTTTTCCTTAAATTCTTCACAGGCGACGCAATACCAACCCTGTTGGCGATCGAGATAGATATCGCCCTTTTCCCAGACTCTTTCAAAAAATTCGTTAACAATTGCCTGATGACGGGGGGCAGTGGTGCGACTAAAGCGATCATACTGGATATGTAGCTTTGCCCAGAGATTGGCAAAACTGGTGGCGATGCGATCGCAGTGTTCCTGGGGATTGAGTCCTTTGGCCGCAGCAGTCCGTTCGATTTTCTGTCCGTGTTCGTCGGTTCCTGTAATTAAGAGGACAGAATTGCCCTGTAACCGCTGCCATCGTGCCATAACATCCGCTACGATAGTTGTGTAAGCACTACCGATGTGAGGGATATCGTTGACATAATAAAGAGGTGTTGTTAAAGCAAATGTTCTTCGCTCATTCAAATCATTCATGAAATTTATTTTTTTTAATAGACGAGGCTGCCCCGAGGCTGATCCGTAGATGATTGGGACATAATCCCTATATTTTATGATCCTCTAATTCTGTTTTATCCTTTAGTTGTGATCTAAGTCAATAAAAACAATCTTAAGGCCGATTTTTTTTTTCCATGAAGCTGCTTACCCCCCTATCTACCTCTCGTTTAATTCTTGATACCACACGCACGGGTCTGTTTACCGTCGGTCAAGAAAATCTACCCAGCCAAGGAGTGGCGATCGTGGTAAGTAACCATCGTAGCTTTTTGGACGCGCCGATCTTAATTCAAGCTTTGGGCAAAACTCTCCCGATCGCCTGTCATCACTACATGGGAAAAACGCCGCTTTTGCGGGAATTAATCGGAGAATTGGGCTGTTTTCCCTTTGATACCCCTGAAAAACGCCACCAGACTTTTTTTCGGCAAGCAACGGATTTTTTACAGTCCGGACGATGGATCGGTTTATTTCCAGAAGGTGGATCGCCGATGTTAAATTTGACTGCTCCTCGTCAAATTAGCCGTTTTCAAAGCGGATTTGCCCATTTAGCCTTGGGTTGTCCCGTGGAGAATCTATCTGTCTTACCTGTGGCTATTCTCTCCGAGTCGGAAACTGCTATTAGTCCTTTTCCCGTGCGTTTGCTACGCTGGTTAGATACCACAGAACCTTTATTCGATCAAGATGGTTGGCATCCTGTTGTATTTTATCATCGTGTTAAGGTGGCGATCGGTCGTCCCTACCGCATTACTGAGAGCGATCGCTCAGATTATCAAGGTAAACAAGGGAAAAAAGCGATTAATCGTTTAATTGGTCATTGTCAGTCGGAAATTAGCGATTTATTATGGAAAAATTAACTAATCTCGATCGCCTGGCTGAAGAAATTTTAGGTTTAATTCCAACAGAAACGGTTATCATTGCCGAATTTGACGGTGATAGTATTTATTATCGCGCGGGTGCGGGTAAACACACCGGGGCAATTGTCGGCAAAAGGGGTGATATCGCCACGTCGGGATTGTGTACGGTGGTTTATCAGGGTAGCTGTCCGGTGGTGGTGGGACAAACTATAGGAGATAATCGCATCCGTCAGGATATAGCCGTCGCTTTGGGGATAAAAACGGCTTTAGCTGTGCCAATTAGGGTTAATAATCAGTTATTTGGCGCAGTAATGGTCTTAAACTGTCTCGATGGTCAGGAATTGACCGATCGAGATAGTTTATTAGTGGAGGAATATCTTTGTTCTTGGCCAGATTTTTAGTAAAAGCGATTTTTGATCAGATTGGCATTGACGAATAAAGCGTTACAGTAAATTAGTCCTTCATAGGGATAGGGAGACCAATAGGATAAATCGTATAGACCATTAAAACGAAAGCCTTTTTGATACAATTGGTCGTAAATTTTTGTAAAAAATGTATGGCGAAAATCGGAGGGACGAAACCCAACTTCTGAAAGAATCATGGCAATTTTTCTCTCTTCTAGAAAATTGGTTGCTCCAGCTAAAACCTGTAGCTCATAACCCTCTGTGTCCATTTTAAGCAGGTCTATCCTATCTATCCCCTGAGCTTGACAAAAATTATCTAAGCTATCAATTGTAATTGCTTCTGTTTTGTCGGTGGATTGGCCTTGATTCTCGCCTACGGGCCGGTTTAAGGCATCGCTGAGGGAGTTTTGTTGAGAATTAGAGTTTAAGATAATTGTTTTTTCTGAAGGTTGCTCGCCGAAAGCGATCGGAAAACAGCGAATTCGCTGATTATTAGCAAATTTTTGAGATAATTGGGTAAAAGTTTCCTTGATTGGCTCGAAACAAAGAATATCAGCTTGAGGAAATTTTTGATGAAAGTAACTACCTGTTTGTCCAATATTAGCCCCGACATCAAAAATAATCCTTGGTTGCTGGTGATGACAAATTCTTTCTATATCTGAGGCCACATCCCAACCAGCAGGGAAGGAATCGGGGGAAACTTTCTTGTAAGTCTCAAGACTCAATTCATGAATCAAATTTTTCAGCCGGCTTTTAATGCTCATAATTGTTTTGTAAATTAGGAGGGTAATTGATACAGTCAATATAGCAATCCAAGTGACAAGTAACTAGAGTAAAAAAAGCCACTTTAATTATCCTCTATCCCTGCAACTGCTACTCAGAGATGAGGGATAGAAGCGGTTGGGTAATCCAGTTGAATGCTACGGCGATTTGATGGTTGAGGGTGGGCAGACGGTAGAGATAGACTAAGCGACGGGTAAGATGGGCAAGGGGACCGGCTAATTGTAGTCCTAAACCGCTAATGGTAGCTTCATCGACTCCGAGGGTCAACATTTCGCCTAAAGGTTGATAACGGAAGGGTAAAGCCGGTTTATCGTGGAAACTCGCCCAAATATTCCAAGCGCAGTAGTCGGACTGTTGAAGGGCCACTTGGGCCGTGGCAGTATAGGGTTTATCGTCTTGATCGCGACTATCGGCCGCATCGCCGATCGCGTAGATACTGGGGTTTTCGACAGTTTGTAAATATTGATTAACTTTTAGTAATTTGCGCTCATTATGTGCTATGGGCAAATTAGCGATCAGTGGGGAGGCGATCGGACTAACGGTCCAGAGAATTAGATCAACGGGGATATTGTCGATCTGTCCTTTGTAGTCAAGGGAGAGGCGATCAGCTTGGATATCGGCGACGGTGGTTTCTAGGTCTAACCAAACCAGACGTTTTTCCAGGGCTTTTTTGGCAGTGTCGCGGTTAAATTGGGGTGAAAGGGCAATTATATCGCTATTTCTTTCGATCAGACGAATTCTTCCCCTTTCTCCGAGGCGATCGGCCAGCTTACAGGCTAATTCTACGCCGCTATAACCGCCCCCGATAATGGCGACCCGAATTTTATCGCGATCGGATTGTTCTAGGGTTTTGAGTCGATCCCGAAGACGATAGGCATCCTCGAGACTACGAAAGGGGATAGCGTGGGTTTTGGCCCCGGGTAGGAAGTCAAGGGAGGATTGACCACCGAGGGCGATCACGAGGCGGTCATAGCATATATCGTTTTGATTGTCAAGGGTTATTTTATGATTATTAACATCGATCGCCGTGACGGTTCCCTGTTGGAAGTCAACGGGGGTATTGGCGAGCAATTCGCTGAAAGGGGGAGCAATTTCCCAGGATTCTAGTTCTGAGGTGACTAATTCGTAGAGAAGGGGAGAAAATAAAAAGCGATCGTTTTTATCAATTAAGGTAATTTGGGGGGGGTGTTGATCGGGCCAAGGCAATTGACTCAAACGTAAAGCAGTATAGAGTCCACCAAAACCACCACCGAGAATACAAATTTTTGGGTTTGAGTCAGTCATATCGATCGCTGAGGGTTTTGTTTCTTATTTTGACACTCCTTGCCGTAAAATGGACGGGGAACCTTAAACCCAAATTTTCGGTAAAGCAAGGAAAGAAAAATAGTTTTTATTTATCTAACCAGCCAAATGGTCAGCAAAGCCACAATTGTAGCCAGAAAAAGGATATGATTCATCCAATCGTCGAAAGACCAATTTTTAAACATAATTAGTTCCTTAAAATCTTACTCCTCAACAGCTTACCTTAATTCCTGATAGAAGTGCTATCGGGTGCGGCCGGTTGACTGGGGCAATATGTTGAGAGCGGTTACTAATTTGACCGCCGGATAAAATTAAGATTAGAGCTTATTAGAGAGGAAAAACCTAACCAGAAGAATTTTTAGGTGAATCCTAATTGAGATGGGAGTCTTTGGGAATAACATCCAAACCGAGGAGAACCTTTTGAGTATTGGACATATCGCCGATAATTCTTTGTAGGGGTGGGGGAAGTTGTTTGACTAAAGTAGGAGTTACGAGAATTTTATCCTGTTCCGCTAATTGGGGCTGTTCGAGAACATCAATTATTTCTACCGTATAAAGATCGGATAACTCCTCGCGACAGATCCGAAAAATATTGGCGATCGCCCTCTGGGATTTACTGGAATCGCCCATAATGTAGAGTTTGAGAAGATATTGACTCATGATTGTGTGTTATTGAACAGTTTAATGTTGCTGAGACCGATATAGTATTTACGATAGAAAGAGACGAGATAACCCATCAATTCTAAGACCATGAGACGACCTTCGCTAACGTAGGCCTGCGCTTTAGCCAGGGTGACATCCTGATTTTTTTGGCGTAGGGTGGTGGTATGAATATCCACCACATCGCGAGGACTAGCTTTTAAGAATCCTAACTTATCGGCCAAGCTTCGCAGTCGTTCCGATAGATTATGTTCCACTTTGTATGCTTGTTCTTCTAAAGCTAAGTCTAATAAGTCTCCGTAATTTTGGACTAATTCTTGAAAAATATCGGGAATACTCTGCTTTATTGCCTCAGAACCGAACATTTTCGCCGTGATGCTAGTTTGTACTCCCTTGATTAACTGTTCCAGTTCGCGAAATTCCTCTTCCTGTTGTTGATGTTTAAGATTGAGGATATATTGCTGACGCTCGATCGCCACACGAATTTGATAGACTAAAAGACTACTATCGATATTATTTAACTGAATATAACCGTCAGCACCCAGTTGAAAGGCTTTAACGACTAATTTCTCATCATTGCTAGTAGTTTGAACTACTATCGGTATATCAGAGGCTAATTCTCTGGTTTTGACTAGAATATTTAAGCCGGGGGGGACAGAGATTTCCAAGCTTAAGAGGATGAGATCAAATTTCTCCCCTGCTAGTTTTTCGGCAGTTTCCTGTAGATCCTGAGCTTGGGTGAGGGTAAAAGTCAACCCCCCGGCCAGGGAACATTGGGGGGCCTTTAACAGCAATCTCTGGATTAATTTAACAGTCGTCGGTTCATCCTCTATCAATAAAATCCTACAGATATCCCTAGTCATTGTTAATCGATCGCTAAAATTATCTTTTTCCCCTACTTTCATAGTACGCCCATCTTTGGGAAACGCAAGGACAAAATCACAATCTAGCATCCGCTATCTCGAAGTCTTATCGAAAATTTGGGTTAAAACCCCGTCGTTTTACGACGGCTTTAAGCTACAATGGAAAAAGCGATAACCAAGCTAAAAACTGAACCT
>MTBT01000258.1:7652-8287 GCA_002282935.1 Microcystis sp. LSC13-02
CTATCTGCGTCAACCCCATTGACGCGACCACCCTAAAAAAGTGGCGTGGTGAGGAATCGCCGTCCGTTTTACGGCGGCGAGGATGTCAATCCCTGCTCAATAACATCAGTAATTACTTTTATAGTGATGTTAAATGCCCCATTTACATCGGCATTTAACAACTGATTTGTTCCCATTTTATACAGTCCCCTAGCTAACCTTTTTCCCTTAAATAATGGTTTTTCTTCACCATATTTAGGTAACTCATCCCTATCTAAGGCACTGGATTGTGACGTATAGGATTCTTCAGTTATTATGACTTTTATTCCTTTTAATTGAGCTTTATAGGTTAACATTTCTATTAATCTATGATGAGGAATATTGACCAATTGTTGATGATTCCTTTTTCCTAGATTAAGAGATTGTTTCATCCACTCATTATGCCCAATTATTAATGTCCCTATTTGAGGTCGAATACACCAATCTATTACTTTTTTGCTGGCTGTGTGGAGATAATTTTCTCCTCGACAGTTTCGTTTATGGGTTAGGAATATCAATCTCTTAGATGGCTCTTCGGTTTGTGTTATGCAATGGACGGGGGTTATAAGGGATGGAACCCTTATATAGAAAGGCATTTAGCGATTTTTGTCAATTGT
>MTBT01000259.1 GCA_002282935.1 Microcystis sp. LSC13-02
GGAGATACCGAAAAACAGCTATCTGTAAGCGATACCAGTTGGACACGATTGGGACAGATAGCTGTTAGCAAGATTCAGTTAATTCGTCGTTATAACGGTTTAATTGTTTCTCACTAATTCATATAAAGCCGCCCTCCGCTATCGCTAAAGGGCGGGGTTTCAGACCCAGTTTTTCGATGAAAGAATTGGAGCGATACTATAAAGTTTTAGGGTTAGATCATGGGGCATCTCTCGACGAGATCAATCAGGCCTACAAGGATTTGGTGTTTATTTGGCATCCCGATCGCATTCCCAAAGATAATCAGCGTCTTTTGGAAAAAGCCACCGCTAAACTGCAAGAAATTAACCACGCTAGGGAGCAATTGCGGCAAATCCATCAAAATTCTTCTAAAAGCTCCAATTACGCCCCTAAACCTGAAAAAAAGCCCGCCCACGCTTATAAAACTGCTTCCCCCTATCAGCCTCACCCTAGCCAACCCGGCCAAAATTCACAAACCCACAGTCACAAAACCCCTAGTCAAGAAACCCATAGTCAACACAGCCACTCCCAGAATAACCATCAGGTTCACAATCATGCCGCCTGGCGCCCTCACTATCGGGACTTAAACGGAGCCGATTTACAGGGGGCCAACCTGAAGGAAAAAGATCTCTCTAATCGCAGTCTCATCGGGGCAGATTTAAGCCATGCCGACTTAAGCGATAGCTTCCTGCACAAAATTAACCTAGAAAAAGCTAATCTGTACAAAGCTAATCTTTTTCGCGCCAATCTCCTCGAAGCTAACCTTAAAGGCGCAAATTTACAGGAAGCCAATCTCATCGGGGCCGATTTAAGCGGGGCGGATCTGTCGGCGGCGGATTTACGCGGGGCAAAAATTGGCTTTGGTAAGCGTATTATGGTGAAATTAACTGGGGCAATTTTAACAGGCACAATTCTCCCCGATGGTTCGATTCATCAATAGACCTCTTGCTAATTTTGATCTCCCTTTAATATGAACTATCACCGGATGGGCATTTATTACACAATCGCTGCTGTTTTTCTAAGGATACAATTAGCTGCAGGAGAAAATTTATCGGCAGCGAATCCAGATTTTCTACGACTACAAAAAGCTCTAGAAAAACACAATTTCATCGTCAAAATTGCCCCGCCACCAGTGCGAGGAGCCTACGGTTTATTTGATAGTAAAACTAGAATTATTTGGATTCATCCCCTAGTTTTTGACTTAGGTATTGCCCGACCAACATTGATTCATGAAGCTGTCCATGCCACTCAACTTTGTCATGGAGGCAAAACAGTTAAAGCTCTTAATTTAGGGATAGAACCACCAGCAATAACCAGAAGATTTTTTATGAATTATGAAGGTTTTAGCCGGCAAATTGAAGCCGAAGCCTATACTGTTCAAGTTCAGCCCGATGGTCTAGATTTAGTGATTTCTTTACTGCAAAAATATTGTGCTTAGAAAACCTGTCCATAAATCTACCAATCCCGTTCTAATTCTTCGGCCACACGACGATAATCGGCGCTGGCTTCTTGGGCATTTTTACCGCGCCAATTGGTAATAGCTACCCCGTCTAAAACGGCTTTTTCGTGGGCCTTATAATTTCTGACAAAAGCATGACAGGCAGGAATACCTAATTCTAATAAAGTATTTTGTGCTTCCAAAGTTTCCTTAAGACTACGGGAATCCACTTTCGTTAACAAAACCCGATAGGAAATTCCTAGGGGTTTAACTGCCGTGCGTACCGTGTCAATTAAAGCCATTAAATCCATCGGTGCGGGAGGAGTCGGTAAAATTAAATAATCTGATTCTGCTATTACTGCGGTAAGTAATTGGGAGCGCAAAGCTGGTGGTGTGTCAATCACGATCAGATCGTACTCGATAATTTGACGCAATTCTCCTAATTTCTCTGTATTAATTTGCTTGGCTAAATCAAATACCATATCCCCTTGATTTCTTTCTACCCACCAAGTGGAGGAACCCTGGGGATCCGCATCCACCAGCAAAACACGCTGATTTTGCCCCCAAATTGCCGCTAAATTGACCGCAGTGGTGGTTTTACCCACACCACCTTTACCGTTGACAACAGCCAGAATTTTGGGGCTATTAGGCTTTAATTGCGAGGTTGTTGAGGAATTGGACATTTTCAGTTATCAGTTATCAGTTATCAGTTATCAGTTATCAGTTATCAGTTATCAGTTATCAGTTATCAGTTATCAGTTATCAGTTATCATATCAGTTATCAGTTATCAGTTATCAGTTATCAGTTATCAGTTATCAGTTATCAGTTATCAGTTATCAGTTATCAGATTTGAGTTTTAAGTTAACAGTGTTAATCAGTTCCCAGTTATCAGTTATCAGATTTGAGTTTTAAGTTCACTGATTACTGTTTACTTTTTACTGATCACTGAAAAAAGCTCCCCACTGTTTACTGATCACTGATTACTGATCACTGAATATAACTAACCAGAAAGTTTTTGATCTAAGATTTGGCTAGTTAATTTAGGATCGGCTTTACCGCCGCTTTTTTTCATGACTTGACCGACAAAAAATCCCTTAAGATTGGTTTTACCCGCCCGGAATTTTTCTAACTCGCTTGGATGGGAGGCGATAATTTCCTCGATCAGTTTTTCGATCGCAGAAGTGTCAGAAATTTGTATTAATCCTTTCTTTTCCACCAGTGCTTTTGGTGAACCGCCTTGGCTGAGAAGTTCGGGTAAAATTTCCTTAGCAATTTTGCCACTAATTGTTCCCGCTTCAATCAGTTTAACTAATTCAGCTAAGTCTGACGCTTGCAGGGCAATTTCCGTGATCATCAGCTTATTATTATTCAAATAAGCGGCGATATCTTGACTGAGCCAGTTAGCGACTAATTTCGTATTTGCCCCGGCAATTACAGTAGTTTCAAAATATTCGGCCACGGTGCGATCATCGGTTAAAACCCGGGCATCGTAGGGGGAAAGACCAAATTCTTCTTCATAACGACGACGTTTATGAGCGGGTAATTCCGGTAATTCTTCCGCCCAAGCTTTTAACTGTTCGGGAGAGACTTCTAGGGGGGGTAAATCCGGTTCGGGAAAATAGCGATAATCGCTAGAACCTTCTTTTTTCCGCATACTAATCGTCCGTTGAGTAGCTTCTTCCCAAAGACGGGTTTCCTGTAGGATCAATTCGCCATTTTCGAGCGCTGCAATTTGTCGATCGATCTCGTATTCTATGGCTTTTTGGATAGCACTAAAGGAGTTCATATTTTTAATTTCTACCTTAGTCCCGAACTTTTTAGCGCCTTTTTTCCGCACAGAAATATTGACATCGCAGCGCAGGGAACCTTCCTGCATATTACCGTCACTGATGCCGAGATAACGCACTAAACGCCGTAATTCTTGGGCATATTCCGCCGCTTCGGCCCCGGTGCGTAAATCCGGTTCCGAGACAATTTCTAATAATGGTACACCTGTACGATTAAAATCCACCAGGGAATGGGTGGAACCAGAGAGACGTTCGCTGCCGGCATGAACCAGTTTTCCCGCGTCTTCTTCCATGTGCAGACGAGTAATACCGATAATTTTGCGGCTAACTTCCTTAGTTTTTTTATCGACGATCTCGATTTCTAGTTGACCCTGTTCGACAATAGGGAGATCATACTGGGAAATTTGATAATTTTTCGGCAGGTCGGGATAAAAATACTGTTTGCGATCAAATTTGCTATGGAGTGTGATTTTACCATCGATAGCTAATCCCAGTTTAACGGCACTGGCCAGGACTTCTTGGTTAAGGACGGGTAATACCCCCGGATAACCCAAACAGATGGGACAGACGTTAGTATTGGGGGGACTATCGAAGTTGGTGGGACAGGGACAAAATATCTTGCTTTTGGTGTTCAGTTGACAGTGGGTTTCTAAACCGATAATTGCTTCGTATTCAGTAGCAGACATATTTTCTCGCTCTCGCCGACACAGGAATGATCTGTTTACTCATTATAGTCGCGATTCTGGAGCATTCCCTCCCTTAATAAAACTTAATACTGTAGTTACTAATAACTTTATGCACCTTTAATATAGCTTAAAAAAGATAATTTATTCAGCCAATGTACGCCATTATTTTAAATTTTATCAAAGGCATAAGACAGGGAAGCTTATCGATAATTTTTCCCCGATAAACCTAGCTTTTTTAGTATCGACCACCGACCACCGAAAACCAAAACTTCCCACCTCACCGTTAAGATAACCGCCATAAATCGTAGCAAAAATTAACTTCTAGAGACAGGATATTTGCTTAGTATAGAAACAGAGAGATTATACCTAAGAACTGACCCCATAACCAGCCAAAAGCAATATAAGCGGCGAAAGTGAGCATTTTCTAGGCAAATATTGCCTTAATAATTGACGATTTTTACTTTGTACTCAATTTTATGTCTTTAACTCTCTCAGAACAACTCAAGCGAGAACAATTATCCTATCCCCAAACTCTCCTCCATCATCTGCAAAGGTTACGGCATTTTGTGACAGTGGAAGGAGAGGAGAAATTGCAGCAGTGGAAAAACCTCATTGAAAAGGAGAATTTTCAACCTAGCACCCGTAATTTAGCCTATTATCTCGCCCTGAGACAAGAAGATATCCGGGATTTACAATTAGCTTTAATGCCCTGGGGATTATCTTCCCTAGGCCGGATTGAATCGAAAGTTTTACCGACTCTCGATGCAGTAATTGCCACTTTAGGGGCGGTTTGTCATCAAGAAGCCTCATTATTACCCAAACATCCCCCTTTAGAGGCATTTTTCCAAGGAGATCAACTTTTAGCCTCCCATAGCGCCGAAGTTTTCGGTCTGCCTTCCCCCCAGCGTCGGGTGCGAATTATGGTGACAATGCCGACGGAGGCGGCAACCGACCCCGATTTTATCGCTCAATTACTGCGTTGCGGAATGGACTGTATTCGCATTAATTGCGCCCATGATAGCCCCAAAGAATGGCAGGGAATGATCGAAAATCTGCGCGAGGCGGTCAAAAATCCCGAAAATTTAGTCAATGGACATACCTGTAAGGTTTATATGGACTTAGCTGGCCCAAAAATCCGTTTAGAACAGATTTTAGCCCCCCAGTCCCAAACCAGACTATATCAAGGGGATTTTCTCCTCTTAACCACCCAACCGCCCCATACTGCTCATCCTCAGTATTTTCAGGCTAATTGTTCCCAACCGGAGATTATTCCCCAAATTCCCGTCGGGGCGAAAGTTTGGATTGATGATGGTCATATTGGGGCTGAAGTTATTGCCATAATGCCAGAAGGTCTTTTACTAAAAATTACCCACGCCAGGGAGAAAGGAGAAAAACTCAAAGCAGATAAAGGCCTAAATTTCCCCGATACCGTCTTAAATATCGATCCTTTGACCGCAAAAGACCGGCAAGATTTAGATTTTATTGCCCAAAATGCCGATATTATCGGTTACTCTTTTGTGCAGAAAGCCAGCGATATCGAGACACTACAGCTAGAGTTACAAAGTCGTTTGGGTGATGCTTGGCGACAAAAAGCAATTGTGGCCAAAATAGAAACACCTTTAGCCGTGAAAAATCTTCCCGAATTAATCATCCATGCCGCCGGTAAACAACCTTTTGGGGTGATGATTGCTCGGGGCGATTTAGCCGTAGAAATTGGCTATCAAAGACTCGCAGAAATTCAAGAGGAAATTCTCTGGTTATGCGAAGCAGCCCATATTCCAGTAATTTGGGCCACCCAAGTCCTAGAAAATCTGGTTAAGAAAAGTATTCCTTCCCGGGCCGAGATTACCGATGCCGCTATGGCCGAAAGGGCTGAATGTGTCATGCTGAATAAGGGGGAATATATCCGGGAAGCGGTGACAATTCTCGATGATGTTTTACAAAGAATGCAGACCCACCAAGCTAAAAAAACGCCCCAATTACGCGCCCTCCATTCTTGGGTTTAAGCAGTTTCAGTTATCAGTCGGAACTGTGGGCTGATGGGAAGTGAGGGAGTGAGCAGTTAATCGTACTATACAAAAGCGGATTTGGGAGTAGCGGTTAAGCAAAGCTATTCTTGATTTGAGCAAGAATAGTCTCGGGATCACGGATAAGTAGATGAGTGTCTTTAAACTTCTCAAAATCCCAATAGCTAAGACGACTAATTTTCTCCAAAGAATCCCAAGTCGGGATAAAATCCTTTCGGGTTTCCAACCAGAGTACAGTTTGTCCGTGACCGGGAAAAGTCGCATAACTGAATTGAGGGAAAAAATCATGGATAGCGAAAATGACCTTATAGACATCCCCCATCCAGCTTGGATCCTTAATCTTAAGCCATTTTCTTAATCTGCGAAAGAGCCGTAAATTAGGAAGAGAGGCCAACCAACTAATCGGATAGGTATCATCAATAAGCCAGATAGTGCGGGAATGAGAGTATCGTAAAGAATTACAAAAGTCTCTAAACGTTTGCTCGAAAGTATGTAATCCATCTAAGTATATCAGATCGAATTCACCGTGTTGGGGAGCGAGAGTGGAGAAAAAAGAATCACTCGTTATCTCATAAAAAATTGAGTTCTCATTGGCATATTTTTTATGAACATTGTCCTTAAAACAGGGATCTACAGCTATTTTTTTGGGAACCTTAACCCGAATAAAAGTCCCCCCAGAGCTAACTCCAATTTCCAAATATTTAGGGTTTGCTGAATAAAGCTAAAAACCTTACAGGAAAAGGCTTTTAGCTAGATTGAGATTCGCTCAGGTGCCCCTGAATCTGCTAAAATCACTCAAAACCCTTGCATCTTCTCTCCTTAGTACTAATGTATCGTAAGATTGAGCAACTGCCAACCTCACCAGAAAACTTCGAGTTTCCCTC
>MTBT01000260.1:0-2232 GCA_002282935.1 Microcystis sp. LSC13-02
AGTTTAGCTACTTTTATCCGTTGCTTGTGATAGTTGTTAGACTGTTTCTTTCCTTGACGAAATCGTTTTGATAATCTCCTTTGTGCTTTTTGAAGTCGTTTTTCTGACTTTCTTAAATAACGTGGATTTTCTACAGTATTGCCTTGAGCGTCAGTATAAAATTCCTTTAACCCTAAGTCAATTCCTGTTATTTGTCCCGTTGGTTCATGGTATTCTTGCCGTTCTACGTCAATCAAAAACTGGCAATAATAACCGTCAGCACGTCTAACAACTCTGACCCGTTTAATCTGTTGTTCTGAATAATAAACTAAGGTTTTTTGACTACACCATAAATCAAATTCTCCTGCTTTAAAACCGTCAGTAAATCTGATTTTACGTCGCTCATCAGATAGTTGGTAGCCTGTTAGTTTGTATTCAACAGAACGACTATGTTTTTTGAACCGAGGAAAACCCTTTTTCCCAGTATCTGAGCATCGACAATTATGATAAAATCGACTAATTGATTGCCAGGCTCTATCAGCATCCGATTGACGAGCTTGAGAGTTTAATTTATTAACCCAAGGTGTCTCTTTATTATTAGCTAGTACCGCACAAAGTTTTTGGAGATCATTGCGCCCTTGATTTGACCGCCAATAACGAACACAAAAGTTACGCACAAACTGAGAAGTTCTGATAGCTTCATCGAGTTTCTGATATTGCTCTGGTGTTCCGTTTTTTAGCTTCGCTTCTACGACTAGCATCTAACAATCCTCGACCCTTGGCTAGGTTAAGTATAACAGAGTTCGCCGTTTACCCACAGATGGTGTTGATATTCTGGTCGGATTTCATCCCCCGCAAAGCTGAGTATCTTGTCGAAAAATGTAGCGGGGGCATTCATCCGACATTTTAGATAATCATTGCATCTCCATGGTATCTATTTTGGCTCTGGTTTCTTCCTCTAATTGCCACTCTCCCTGCGCCAGTCTTGAGAGGATTTCTTGTCGCCACTTGCTTAATTGTTCCTGAAAAGCGGCCCTTTGTAGATCGTTGCGCCAGAAAATCAGGGCTGATTCGCCAGTTTGCGGATAATAATTTTTACGCTCTCCAGCGACGCGGAAGCCAAAATGCTCGTAGAGTGCGATCGCTGACTGGTTCGACACCCTCACCTCTAGCGTAGCCCTTTCCAGTTGTCTTTGTACAGCCTTCTCCAGAAGTTTGTAGAGAAGCAGTTTTCCTAATCCTTGTCTTTGATAGTCGGGATAAATTGCCAGAAGGGTAATATGCGCTTCTTCGAGAATTGCCCAAAAACAAGCCAATCCGATGATGGTTTCCGGATTGCTGGGTAGGGAGAGAATTAATAATTCACTGTTGGGGTTGTTTAATTCCCGTTCATAACCAGATAGGGTCCAAATACCGCCGAGACTGGTGCGATCAAGGGACTCCATCCCGGCAATATCTGCGTATTTTGGGGTTTTAAGCTCGATTTTTGGCATTTATTCAGGGAACAGGAGAGAAGGGGTGTGGGGTGTAGGGTGTGGGGGGGGGGTCACTGCGTGCGCGTTGCGGGGGAAGAATAAATAAAAATAATCTCCTGAATACTGACTTCTAACCCAATGGTAGATGTTAGATTTTTGCAGGAGTTCTATTTTCCAATAAAAATAAGCAAAAGTTATTTATTAACTCCAAACACTTGAGAATATTTAAATTAACATTCCGCAATATTTACAAATTCTTAAAAATTAATTGAGAAAGATTTTTATTTAACAATTTCATAGTGGGTTATTCTGTGCTTTTTTGGGTAGCAATAGTTGAAACCCTTGTCACACCTAGAAGGTGATCCTAATTAAGACGGTTAAATCAGTCAATTTCACCCACAACGATGATCTTTTTTTTGTGTAGTTTTATTGCAAAAAAAAAGTTTTTTTGACAAAAAGCACAAAGTATGATAGCAACCAACGTATTTCTGGCTGCGAGTAATTATTGTAGAGGGGGATAGGGGATAGGGGATAGGGGATAGGGGATAGGGGATAGGGGATAGGGGATAGGGGATAGGGGATAGGGGATAGGGGGTAGGGGAGAAAAAGCTACTGAAACATCACCCATCTTAATTTTTTTGGGCGGCCATGGTTAAGGGTTGTAATCCAGTTATTAACATTTTCACGTTGACATCCTCGCCGCCGTAAAACGGACGGCGATTCCTCACCACGCCACTTTTTTAGGGTGGTCGCTGAATGGGGTTGACGCAGATAGCGA
>MTBT01000260.1:2280-6498 GCA_002282935.1 Microcystis sp. LSC13-02
AAGGTTCAGTTTTTAGCTTGGTTATCGCTTTTTCCATTGTAGCTTAAAGCCGTCCTCAAAGGACGGGGTTTTAACCCAAATTTTCGATAATTCTCAAAATCGAATAGTATAGATTGAAATAACTCAATGTACGCAAACCTATGGATGGCAGCTTAATCCTGTTCAATATTCTCAATCCGCCGGTTTTGTTCTTTTTCTTAGGAATGCTGGCAGTATTTTTTAAATCCGACCTAGAGATTCCCCAACCACTGCCTAAACTCTTTTCTCTCTATCTTTTGATGGCGATTGGTTTCAAGGGAGGTTATGAACTAGCGGAAAGTGGCATCAATAACCAAATCGCTTTAACTTTGATTGCCTCTGTGGTTATGGCTTGCATCGTTCCCATTTACACTTTCTTTATCCTGAAAATTAAACTCGATAGTGCCAATGCAGCAGCGATCGCGGCAGCCTATGGTTCCATTAGTGCCGTTACTTTCATCACCGCCAGTTCTTTTTTAGAAAAACTTCATATTTCCTATGGCGGTCATATGGTAGCGGCCTTAGCTTTAATGGAATCGCCGGCGATTGTAGTGGGTTTAATCCTGGTGCGAGTCTTTAAAGAGAAAAATGGCGAAGAAGAAGCGTTTTCTTGGTCAAAAGTTTTACATGAAGCCTTTTTAAATGGTTCGGTATTTCTCTTAGTCGGTAGCGTTGTTGTTGGTATGCTCACGGGGGAAAAAGGCTGGGAAAAATTACAACCTTTCACCCAAGAGATTTTTTATGGTGCGTTAACTTTCTTTCTCCTTGATATGGGATTAGTGGCGGCGAAAAGAATCCGAGAATTAGGCAAAACTGGTTCTTTTCTCATCGGTTTTGCGGTGCTCATTCCCGTCATCAATGCTATGGTTGGCATTCTCATCGCTAAGGTTCTCGGATTTGAACAGGGCAATGCTTTATTATTCGCTGTTTTGTGTGCCAGTGCCTCTTATATTGCTGTTCCTGCGGCCATGAGAATGACTGTTCCCGAAGCGAATCCTAGTTTATACGTTTCTATGGCCTTGGCTTTAACTTTTCCTTTCAATATCATCATCGGTATTCCTCTGTACCTAGAGATGATCAAAATCATTGGCTGTGGAGTCTAAAAGGCCCGGCTGTTTTTCAATAATTCCTGTCAAAATTTTTCTCTTTCACTTGTCCCTTTTTTACTTAACTACCATGCTTGAATCCCCGCATCCTTCCCTACAAACTGTCAAAAAAGTAGATATAATTGTTAGTCATGCTTTTTTGGAAGAAACCTTAAGCGCTCTTGATGTTGTCGGAGTTTCCGGTTATACCGTCTTTGGCAGTACTTCGGGAAAAGGTGATCGAGGTTTATCCTGTGATGACTTGGATTGTGATTACAGTGGTAACTACATTATGACGGTTTGTAATAGTGACGAACAACTTGGTCGTCTGATCGATAAAATTCAGCCTTTTTTAAAAAAAGCTGGCGGAATTTTTGTAGTGACTACGGGCCAATGGCTAACTCATTAGACCTCTTGTAAAAATCAACGCAGTTAATTAGGAGTCAGTGGTCAGAAGAACGATCTTTTCCGGTTTAGAATTTATCTGTATCTGGTCTGGGGCCAACAGCACCGGCGGGATTAACAAAAAGATTGCCCCCGGCTTCATTTTGGAAGATACAATCGATTTTCGGTTTGCCTTCCAAGGGACCGGTATAACCAAAGGTATTCATCCGGTTTTTACAACTTTGTACCTGCTGTCCATCGACTAATTTTTGTTGTTCTAAAATTGACCAGTTATTGCGTCGCAAAACGCAACCGGGTTCCATGACTGGTTGGGTAACAAAAACATTAAAGGGGTTAAGAGTGACATAAACCCGCAAATCGGTGACAATGGCACTGGCCCCAAATTGCACGCATAATTCCGCATTGGGGGCGCTGCGATCGATTACTTCCCGGGAAGCGACGTTTTCGGGGCTAAAATTAGCGGTAGAACTGAATACCAGACCGAGACCCACCCCTAGTACAAAAATACCACCAATCAGGGCGATCATGGCATAGTTTAATTTGGCCAATAGGCCTCCGGAGGTCGAAGCGCGGGAGTCATCACCATAGGAGCGGTCATAATCACGATCGCGCGATCGGGGAGGAGTATAACGAGGTCTTCTATTCATAGAAATTTCTGATGTGGCCGCTATGGCGGTCAGTCGTTAGCTATTAGCTTATCACTGTTCTATCCTAGCAACCCGGGGGATAACCGACAGGATAGGTCTAGTATAGAGCTATATCGTTTTTTTTTGAGGTTAGTATGCTATGGTGGATCACTAAATAGAGTAAGTCAGCCTAATCCAAGTTTCTATGCTAGATATTAGCTAGACAAATTCGGAGCGGAGGAACCACATTTGGGGGCGTATTTCTAGATTTTTTAGCCTAGAAAAGGATATCTCTCTATCCTAGCCCGTCAGCTAACTTCGTCGGCGTGGGGGGGAAGACTGAAACATCACTACATTCCTAGCAATGTCTTGATCGGTTCAGTTATGTCGCTGATACTACTTGATAGTGATAACTTACAGGAGACATTGTATATGGGGATTCTCATGCAGGTTCACCGATCACAACAATTTTAAGATTTTCCGTCGATAACCATATTTTTTGTGAGTTTGCTGTACATTCGGGCAAACTTTTAGTCGTATCGAGAAACCGAAAGTAAAAACAGGATCAAAAATGCTGGAATCTTTACCAATGTGGATTGCTGCAATGACTTTTATTGCAGTCATTGTGGTGATTATGTTCGAGTGGCTTCATATTACCGTAGCGGCTTTACTGGGGGCTTTAATCTTAGTTTTTACCCATATCATGACTCTCCAGGAGGCGATCGGTTATATCAGTCGCAGTTATGCCACTCTCGCCCTATTTTTTGGGGTAATGGTGTTAGTGAGAGCCTTTGAACCAACGAAAATTTTTGATTATTTAGCAGCACAAATGGTGCTTTTAGCCAAGGGACAGGGCAAATTATTACTAATAGGAATTGTCGCCATTACTACCCCAATCTGTGCGGTATTACCCAACGCTACCACGGTGATGTTATTAGCCCCGCTGATTCCTCCCTTAGCTCAAGATATCGGTGTGGATTTTGTGCCGCTCTTAATCCTGATGGTTTTCGTGGCCAACAGTTCCGGGTTATTAACGATTGTTGGTGATCCCGCTACTTATATCGTCGGTGATTCTATTAATATAACCTTCATGGAATACCTACAGCGTTTGAGTTTAGGTGGTGCGCTGGCAGTCATTACCATTCTGGTTATGTTACCTTGGTTATTCCCGAAAATCTGGCGGACAAAATTCGAGCATTTAGAAGAATTACCCCATCCGAAAATTAATCATCCTCGCGTCTTAGCGGTGGGGGGAATTATCGTCTTTTTAGTCTTATTTTTATTCGTCGTCGGTGAATCTTTTCCCGTACCCATTTCTCCCGCGGCCGTTGCTTTGATGGGGGCCACTTTAGCCCTACTTTTAGCCCAGCAATCGAAAATCGATACGGTTCATAATATTCTCCGGGATGTGGACTGGAGTACCCTATTATTTTTTATGTCGATTTTTGTCCTAATTGGCGGCTTAGAAAAAACTGGGGTAGTTAATAGTTTATCGGGATTTCTGGCGATAATTTTAGGCAAAAATATCTTTTTAGGTTCTCTAGTCTTGCTGTTTTTTGTCGGTTTGATTTCCAGTGTCGTTCCCAATATTCCCCTAGTGGTGGCCATGGTTCCACTACTGAAACAGTACCTTGTTAATGTTAATTTAGTCGGGACAGAAGTTCTTTCTCCCGATTATGCTGGTTCTTTTCCCCCGGAAGTTTTACCGCTTTTCTACGCGATGATGTATGGGGCTACCCTAGGGGGTAATGGTACTTTAGTGGGAGCTTCTTCTAATATTGTCGCCGCCGGCATCGCTGAACAACACGGGGGCAAAATTACCTTTCATACCTTTCTGCGCTACGGCCTACCCGTGATGTTTACTCAGTTAGTCGTCTCGGCAATGTATATGTTAATTTTCTTTGTCTAGTCTATATCTGGGGGGCATTAATGTTAAGTTCGCCTAAGATTGACAAAAACGTTAACATTGATTAACATTCTCCTATCGTGCTAGTTGACATCCTCGCCGCCGTAAAACGGACGGCGATTCCTCACCACGCCACTTTTTTAGAATGGTCGCTGAATGGGGTTGACGCTTCACGGGA
>MTBT01000261.1 GCA_002282935.1 Microcystis sp. LSC13-02
CTTCATCAATGGCAGAACACTGACTTGGTTTGACTACCGCCTTCATTTCTAAGACAATCATTGTTTATCGACCTCAAACAACTTATTTTATATTAACCTGTATAGCACAAATTGTCAAGATTTTGTAAACACCGAAGCTCTTACATTGAGCCTGTCGAAATGTGTCGAAATGTCGTGCTTCGCTGTTTTATACTGGTCGGGGTTTCATCCCGTCAGTGAAACTGAGGGTCTTCACTCGACATTTAAGATAAAATTAACTTTTTGATCCTTCTCCCAATTTACCCTATGGTTAGCAGTGCCGCTCGTCCAAGACCTTCCTTAAAAACCCTCTGGCAAAAGATAGAATCTTCTCCCTTGCCAGAAACCGAGGAATCGATTATTTTAAGAATTCTGGTGCAAGCTTTAGTAATCGTGGGTATTATCGCCACCGATGTGGCTACTGATAGTTATACCAGTATTTGGGCGGTTCCTCTCAGTATTATCGGCGGAATCTGGAGTTGGCGACGCAGGAAAAAGCGCAATATCGGGGCAAAATTTTGTATAGCGATCGGAATGTTAGTGGTGTTGGCGCTATTCTTGGGTAATATCGTTGCGATGCAGGATAGTCGCATTGCCTTAACACAATTATTAATTCAACTGCAAATTCTCCATAGTTTTGACCTGCCCCGACGCAAAGATTTAGGGTATTCTATGGTAATCGGTTTAATTCTCTTGGGAGTCGCCGGGACAATCTCCCAAACCCTCGCTTTTGCGCCTTGGTTAATCCTCTTTCTGCTTTTATCCCTACCTACCCTAGTTTTAGACTATCGTTCTCGTTTAGGCTTAGATAATCTCAATCAGAGTCTCCCTTTCTTCTCAAAGAAACCCCCGCGTCTAGCCACAAAAAAATTATTTTCCCCGCAAAATTCTCCCCTTTCTCCCAAACGTTTCGGGATTTTCTTTCTGACAATTCTCCTCTTGGGATTGACAATTTTTGCCCTGATGCCGCGTTTTCCGGGTTATCAAATTCAATCTTTTCCCGTCAATAGTCCCGAAGGTATGGAAAATCAGGATTTTGAACAGGGAGACAGACAAATCGTTAACCCCGGCTATGTGCGCGAGGGTGAAACGGGGAATGGTGGCGTAAATGGCGGTAATAGTCCCACTACAGGGTCAGGACAGCTAGATTCTACCTTTTATTACGGTTTTAACCCCCAAATCAACCAAAATCTGCGGGGAAGTATGACTCCCCAGACAGTCATGCGGGTACGTTCTCAAGCCCCCGGATTCTGGCGCGCCATGGCCTTTGATCGCTATACTGGTCAAGGGTGGGAAATCTCACGAGATCAAGAATTAGAGGATTTAAATCGCAGTAGTTGGTCCTATCGCTTTTTTGTGCCGTTACCTGCAACCCAAGCCAAAACCCATCAGGTAGTCCAAACTTACAGCATTGTCTCCAGTTTACCGAATATTATCCCCGCTCTTGCTTCGCCCCAGTATCTCTTTTTTCCTACTCGACAGGTATCTTTAGACCGAGAAAATAGCTTAAGGTCGCCGGGGGGATTAGCGGAAGGGCTAACTTATACTGTAATCTCACAAGTGCCGGAACGCAATCGCAGCCAACTGCGATCGGCCCCAGAAACCTACCCTAAGTCTATTCTCAAGTATTATTTACAAATTCCTGCCGAAATTGCCCCGAAAGTCCGCCGAAAAACCGAGGAATTGCTGGCCAAATCTCCCACACCTTTAACCTCTCCCTACGAGAAGGCCCTATATTTGGCCCAAGCATTGAAGCAAAACTATGAATTAAAAACCGATTTGCCCTTTTTAGCCGAAAATGAGGATTTAGTCTCGGCCTTTTTGTTTCGTTTTCAGGGGGGTTACGCCGATCATTTTTCCACCGTGTTAACGATTATGTTACGCTCGATCGGTATTCCTGCCCGATTAGCCACCGGTTTTGCCCCTGGCCAGTTTAATCCTTTCACTGGCTTTTATGTTGTCCAAAATACGGACGCTTACGCCATCACAGAGGTGTTTTTCCCTGGTTACGGTTGGTACACTTTCGATCCTATACCGGGCCGGGAATTAATTCCCCCATCCTTTGAGGAAGCGGAACCTTTTAGTGTCCTCAAGCAATTTTGGCAATGGGTAGCTGGATGGTTGCCCTCTCCAGTAACGGGTTTTCTCGGTCTGATTTGGGAAAATGTTATCGTTACTATCGGTAAGTTATTGGGATGGTTATGGCGCTTTATTTCTGGCAGTCTTTTAGGGGGAATTCTCGGCGGTTTAGTGGGGGTCGTCTTCGCTTACGCTGGTTGGTTAGGATGGCTACAGTTCCATCGTTGGCGTCGGGGTCGCAAGTTGGCAAAACTACCACCAATCGAGCGTTTATACCAGCAAATGTTAGGAATCTTAACAGAAGCTGGTTATGGTAAACATCCCGCTCAAACCCCTTTAGAATACGCCGCCGCCGCCCGCAGCGTCCAACCGCCGCCAGTGGCGAATATTATCGAGGAGATTGCTCGCGCCTACGTTGATTGGCGTTATGGCGGGAAATCGGCTAATATCGAGAGTTTACGCCAACGTTTTCGAGAGTTGCCCAAGCTAGTGAAAAAGTGAGCTTGAGCCTATAGTTAGTAACTGAAACTTCTAAATTTCGGTTTAATTTCTCCCTTGTAGAGTAAATACAGCGTTATTCACTCACTCAAAGTACAGTATTAATTGTAAAACTGTCGGTTAGAGGACTGTGCATAATGATCCCCGATCAATTTCATCGCCTTACTGTAACGCTGTCTGAAGGGAGGCTATTAATTTCGACTAAATTTCTTTACTACTAAACTAAGAAAATATAATTATGACAAACTATCAAACAGAAATCCGAATCAAAGTTCCTTTAGATGTTGCTGAAAATTATTGGAATGCAACCGAAGAAGAACGCCAAAAAATAGAAGAAAAAATCGCTTTTTATGTTCAATCCTCAACCTTATCTAGGAAGGAATCTCTGGACAAATTATATAAAACGATGGATACTATTGGACAAAAAGCGCAAGAAAGAGGATTAACCCCCGAAATTTTAGAATCTCTCTTAAATGAAGATGAATAGACGCTTTGTTATCGATACCAATGTTATTTTTAGTTCTGTTCTATCGCCCAAGAGTAAACCTAATACTGCTTTTAAAAAAGCTCAACACTTAGGAATTATTATCGTATCTCCTGCCACTTGGCAAGAACTAGAAACTGTCTTATCTCGACCAAAATTTGATCGCTATATTAGTCTTGATGAACGCAAACAATTTTTATTGGACTTCTCTGAAACTGTTGAGTTCGTCTCAAAAATAGACTTTAGGACGGATATTTGTCGAGATACTAAAGATAATAAATATGGTTCTTCGGTTTGTGTTATGCAATGGACGGGAGTTATAAGGGGTGAAACCCTTATATAGAAAGACATTGCTTCGATTTTTGCCAATTCCGATTTCTGCCCCCTGATCGAACCATACCAAGTAACGAAGAACCATAAATATTTGGAATTAGCCGTTAATGGCAAAGCAGAGTCAATCATTACAGGGGATCAAGATTTATTGATTTTACATCCTTTTCAATCTATCAATATTGTTACTGTTAATAATTTTTTACTCAGCAATTAGGACGATTACTCTTATTATGTATGGCTAAAGCCATTACTACCAACCAAAAGGCGATCGCTGGTTAGTTAAATGCTATGAGTATTCCTAAAAAAGAAATAGAAACAAATTATCAAAATCTATTGTCTAACTAATTCATAATTGATAACTTTAAGGGAGGATTAATCAATCATGTTAACAATTAATCTAGATCATGAATCAGAAAAATATTTAATTGAAATTTTGTCAGAAGAAAAAATAAATAGCCAAGAATTAGTCAAAAAACTTTTGCGTAACCATTGGATTACTCTAAAAAAATCGCCAACAATTTTAGAAAGAATGGGTGGTTATCCTGAACATTTATTAGACGAAAAAGAAGACTTGTCTGACAGAGATATTCGTAGGGAAAAAATTGCTAAATATTTGCGCCAAAAACATGAACGCCATGAATAGTTATGACTGAATATTACCCCTTTATCTTTATTGATACAGGAATTATCGTCGCATTTTACAATAAAGGTGATCGTTATCATCAACAAGTTGTTAATTTTTTTGCTAATTGTAGTAGTCAATTAATTACGACTGTTGGCTGTGTAACTGAAACTATGTGGTTACTTGCACCAGATGTAAAAGTTCAAACAGAGTTTTTATCAGCCTTAGAAAAGGGAGTATTTATTGCTGAACATTTACTATCAGAAGATTATCAAAAAATCAAGCAATTAAATCAGATTTACCAAGACTTACCTGCTGATTTCACTGATTTATCGTTAATAGCGATTTCTGAAAGATTAAATATACCTGCTATTGCCACTTTAGATAAAGATTTTGATATTTATCGCCGTTATCGTAATCAATTTTTTATCAGAGTTTTTTATCCTCAGTAGTGCGATTACTCTTATTATCTATGGCTAAAGCCATTACTACCAACCAAAGGGCGATCGCAAGTTTTCGGGTTATTTGTATGCCGTAGAGTTTGTCATTTTCTCCTTTATTAAAATCCCTCAATCTCCTAACTATCTTCAGGACTAAATTGAGAAAGCATAATTATGACAAATTATCAAACAGAAATCAAAGTTCCTTTAGATGTTGCTGAAACTTAGAGGAGATATAACGTTTCTTGTACCGATTTCCAATCCCCTTCAGATAGCAAAACTGCATTACCATCGCATCCCTCAATAATAATGGGTTCGTGGGAAACAGTCACTGAATCAATCAAATCCTGCAACTTTTGTTGAGCCTCATTAACCGGGATCATAAATCCTCCTAATTGTTTTCTACCGGCGCCGAAAGAAAATCCTCCGATAATCCTAGCGCCAATTACCCAAACCTGACTCCATTCGCAACTATCTCGGCGCTTACCCTAACGGCACTGGTCAGGCGATATTCTGACTTTATTCCAAACGACAAGTTTAAACAAATCTAAGCGCTTTCCTCACTAGATAATCGTCCTTCAATCGGTTCGTATTCATCTTCCAAGAGCCAGAGTTGAGCCTCTTCATAATCTGGAAACGCCTTGACGAGACGGTACTTTTCAGCAGGATCGAAGACATAACACCCTCTCGTCTCATCGATCAACACTAGCAGGATATAGGGAGGGGACTGCATGGAATCCACCCAAACTTCTAGGAAGCGCCAATTATCCTTCACTAGGTCGGGTTCGAGGAATTGCGTGATATTGGTTGTTTGCATTAATCTTAACCTCGCCGTAGAATCAAAGAAGACTTTAAACCATCTGGGCTAATTCGACAACCAATCGCTTCGGCAAAAAATAGCCCATAGCGTTCATAGTTTCGAACATTGCCCGTGTATTCACCCCTTTCCATGATAGCCTGAATAACTCGTAGCATTGTATCTTCATCTTTAAACACATGAATAGCTCGTCCTCTTAACAGTAATCTCCGTGATTGTGGAGTATTCGGTAGATGTTTAGAAATATGCTTAGTGTCAAGAAAAATCTCGCGATTAATTCCGCTCATAATGGTTAGACTTCGGCGTTTCTAATAATTGCTGGAATCGGCAGGGCGTCTTCCGCTAAAGCCGCAATATAACCGGTAATCGCCTCTTTTATATTAATCAAGGCTTCTTCTTTCGTTTTTCCCTGACTAACACAGCCTTTGAGACTTGGACACTCCACAATCCAATAGCCATCTTCGTCTCGATGTACAATGACTTGCCTCATTTTCCCACTCG
The DNA here is from genome assembly GCA_002282935.1 of Microcystis sp. LSC13-02. GTDB lineage: Bacteria > Cyanobacteriota > Cyanobacteriia > Cyanobacteriales > Microcystaceae > Microcystis. The sequence continues at coordinate 5,793 of MTBT01000261.1, forward strand.
CTCTTTAAGAAGTGTTAATAATTACCCCTAATCATAGCAAGCAACTCAGCCAAATTTATTTACCGTTCCTGCATTATCCTTCCCCCAACGTCATCTCTAGATTTAGTCCAGGCACTGAAGAATACTTACACTAGCGGCTCTGGTTTTTAGCAACCAAAGTAAATTACATATCTTAAATTGAGAGTAACTAAACTTGACAATCGGTTTAACAATGCGCTAGAGTAACTGAAACTTCTAAACTGTAACGCTGGCTGAAGGGAAGCTATTAATTTCAACTAAATTTCTTTACTACTAAACTAAGAAAATATAATTATGACAAACTATCAAACAGAAATTAAAATCAAAGTTCCCTTAAACGTTGCTCAAAATTATTGAAATGCAACGGAAGAAGATCGTCAAAAAATAGCAGAAAAAATTGCTTTTTATGTTCAATCTTCAACCTTATCTAGAAAAGAATCTCTGGACAAATTATATAAAACGATGGATACTATTGGACAAAAAGCGGAAGAGAGAGGATTAACACCTGAAATTTTAGAATCTCTCTTAAATGAAGATGACTAAACGCTTTGTTATCGATACCAATGTTATTATCAGTTAATATCGAGAGTTTACGCCAACGTTTTCGAGAGTTGCTCAAGCTAGTGAAAAAGTGAGCTTGAGAGCAGTTATCTTAATGGTGAGGTACGAAGTTTTCGTTTTGGGGAGTCGATCGCCGGTCGTCCATAGCAAATTAGGTTATACTTCATCTTGATGAGAAACGCTATAAACAAGACTATGTTAAGAAATGTAATCAAGGCCGAAACCCTTACTGTTGCCTTGTCTGCACAGTTAACTTTATTTTTGTCCGACTACTGAAATTCTCAGCCAGCAATTTAAGTAGGGAGGCACAATTATTTGTAGGATGGGTTAGCGGTAGCGTAACATGAGCAGGCGTTGGGTTTCATGCTTCAACCCAACCTACGTTCATCTTATATTTAATTCCAGCCAGCAATTTATAAGCAGATCAATGTCATCTTGTCAAGTATTTGAACAATCAATTCAGATTAAAGCTAGTGCCACGACGGTGGAGCGTTGTATCACGGATTTAGAGTTAATGCGTCGTTGGTTGAATCCGGTGTTAGTTTGTGAACCTATCGGCGATTGGAAGACCGATATCGGTGGTAGAAGTCGTTTTTTGATTCAAATTCCCCTAATTCAGCCGACGCTGAAAAGTACGGTGATTGAGAGAGAACCGGGGTTAATTGTCTGGCAATTTGAAGGCTTTTTTCGCGGTTGCGATCGCTGGGAATGTCAACCCAATGATGGCGGCACTTGTCTAATCAATCGTTTTGAGTTTGCCATTCCTAATCCAGTTGTGGGGTGGGGATTCCAGCAATTCGCCGCCAAATGGACGAAAAAGGATATGGAAGCGCAATTAAGACGCTTAAAACGAGTAGCCGAGGAAATTTATCTACTTTCAGCAACAAGTTAAGCTGATGCAGTGGTAAGCGGGGGGTGTTGGGGATGGGAGAATACTCTTATCCCCAACACCTAAACCCCTGATCCCTAATCGATCGAGATCGACTGGGGACTGTTGCCGTTATCCTGATTATTGTCGTTAAAACTGACTAATCCCTGCTGTTCCAACCATTTTTTGAGGGGATCGTCCGAAAGTTTCAAGCGCAGTAATCCCGAGGCAAAACCACCGAAAAAAGCGATCGGTTGTTGAATCAGTTCTTTAACAACGGGTTGTAATTCATCGAGAAACATCTTATTCTATCTCCTGATATTGTCACACCTATCAATGTTAAGTTAATTGAAGTGATTCTGTAAGACTAGCATGACTGAAACTTCCGACACGGCGAAAAAATCTTTCCGGCTAACCCCGTTTATTTTCCTGGGAATACTGCTCATCTGGCTAGGAATTAGGTTAATTGCTCCCGATAGCGTTAGTTTATTCGCTGGCACTCGTCCCGATTATTTGGGAGTCAGGGAGGGTAAACTGGCCCCTTGTCCGGTCACTCCTAATTGTGTTAGTAGTCAGAGTCAGGATCAGGCTCATTCGATCGAACCCCTTAGTTATCAGGGTAGCGGCCAAGAAGCGATCGAGCAATTAGCTAAAATTATCGCTTCCCAACCGAGAACTAAAATTATTAACCAAGATAGTAACTATCTCTACGCCGAATTTAGCAGTCAATGGATGGGATTTGTCGATGATCTGGAATTTTCTCTCAATCCTAACAAAAATGCGATCGATGTTCGCTCGGCCTCCCGGTTAGGAGAATCGGATTTAAATGTCAATCGAGAGCGAGTGGAAACCCTAAGAAAACTCTTTTCAGTAAACAGTAAACAGTGAGCAGTGAGCAGTGAGCAGTGAGCAGTAAACAGTGAGCAGTAAACAGTGAGCAGTAAACTGCTATTTGATGATGCTAACTTAAAACTCAAAACTGATAACTGATAACTGATAACTGATAATTGAATACTATAAACTTGAAAAATTATGTTTCGTCCCCAACCGATACCAGCAAAAGCAGGACAGGAATCCGTCTGGGATTATCCGCGTCCCCCGCGCCTAGAATTATCGCCTAAACACCTAAAAATTATCTTTAATGGGGTGATAATTGCCGATACTAAAAGCAGTTATCGAGTTCTAGAAACCAGTCATCCCCCAGTTTATTATCTACCACCCCAAGATATTAAAATGGAATACCTGCAAGCGACAGCAGAAAAGTCTTTTTGTGAGTGGAAAGGTCTAGCGGGATATTACAATATCACCGTTGGCGACCAACAGGTAATTAACGCCGCTTGGTATTATCCGGAGCCAACACCAGAGTTTCAGGCAATTAAGGATTATCTGGCTTTTTATCCCGCCAAAATGACCGCTTGTTATGCCGACGGTGAATTAGTACAAGCGCAACCGGGTAACTTTTACGGGGGATGGATAACCTCCGATGTGGTTGGTCCGTTTAAAGGCGTTCCCAATAGTTGGGGCTGGTAATCAGGTTAAGTAAGTAGTCGTGCAAAATTAACTTCTTGGTTAGGAAAGGCAAAAGGCAAAAGGCAAGAGGCAGCTTTGTTCTCCCTACACCCCACACCCTACACCCCACACCCTACACCCCACACCCTACACACCGTTAACTCCTAGTTTCTACTTTTGACGAGAAATTATGACTATATCCCAACCCGATCTAGAACCCACTTGGATGACGATTATTCGCCTCTTGCGCTGGGATAAACCCGCCGGTAGGTTAATTTTGATGATTCCCGCTTTATGGGCGGTATTTTTGGCGGCAGACGGGGTGCCACCGCTACCCTTGATCGGGGTGATCATTTTGGGAACTTTGGCCACTAGCGCCGCCGGCTGTGTAGTTAACGATCTTTGGGATCGGGATATCGATCCACAAGTCGATCGCACCCGTAACCGTCCTTTAGCGGCCAGAGCTTTATCGATCAAGGTTGGTCTGATTATCGCTCTGATTGCTTTCTTTTCTGCCGCAATTTTAGCTTTATATCTGAATTTCCTGAGTTTTTGCCTATGTTTAGCCGCCGTTCCCTTGATTATCTGCTATCCTCTGGCCAAGCGTTTTTTTCCTGTACCCCAATTGGTTCTTTCTCTCGCTTGGGGTTTTGCCGTTTTAATCTGTTGGAGTGCCGTCACTGGGTCGTTAAATAGTAATACATTTATATTATGGGGAGCGGTGATTTTTTGGACATTGGCATTTGATACAATTTATGCTCTGTCCGATCGAGAGGATGATCTCAAGGTTGGTATTAACTCTAGTGCCATATTTTTCGGCAAATACGCCCCGGAAGCCGTGGGGGTCTTTTTTGCCCTAACAGTGGGTTTATTGGCTTGGGAGGGGCAAAAAATGCAGTTATCAGCCTCTTTTTGGCTAGGGTTGGGTCTAGCGGCGATCGCTTGGTTGCGTCAATACCGGCTGTTACGTCAATCGGATTTACCCAAACCAGTTTATGGTCAAATGTTCGGTCAAAATGTTTGGGTCGGTTTTATTTTATTAGCGGGTATGATTGCAGGGAGTTATTTTTAAATAAGTAAATCGAGTAATTTTTTACTCTTTCGGTCTTCCTAGGTGTTTTTTAAACTCGATCGCTCTAAAATTGAGTTAGTAAATTACCGAACCTTAACCAATGTCTAACTCGAAATCCGATAACGTTTGGGACTACAAACCCCGTTGGTGTCAACCTTGGTCTATTTTGTTGACAGGAATTACCCTGATTGCTGGGTGTTGGTTTTTAACCCAGCGTCTCTGGTTAACTCTACTCCTATCTATTCCCATACTCCTTTGGTGGTTTGTCTTCCTAATTCTTTATCCGCGGACGCTGCACCAACATTTAAACACAGAAAGAATCGGGGAAAGCATTGATTAAAACAGGAAAGACAGGACAGGGATTTTTATCCTGTAATTGACTACTTTCATCTCCGCGAAAAGTGTTCCAACGAAAAGGAGCTTTTTTTTCACTCGACATCCATAAAAGTCTTTTTGCTCGCGTCATCGCTACATACAAAAGTCGGTATTCTTCAGCTTTTTTAAGTTGTCCAGCTTCTAACCAAGCGCTTAAAGGTGGGGGAATAATTGGTATGCTGTCGGGGTTTAAATAGCGTTGGTGAACCGCTGCTCGAATTTGCGCTCTGGCCACTTCTGCGAGGGTAAAATCTCCCAAAAATTTCGCCCCATTGGGAACCCAAGGTTTACCAGGTATAATATCTTCGTGAAGAAAGGGAATAAAAACATAATCCCAGTCTAAACCCTTGGCTTTGTGCATAGTAATAATCGTCAGTTGTCCGGGACGAGTATAACAATCGTCGTTATCTTCTTCCACTCCTTCAAAGCGCTCGGAGGCGATAATTTCATTGAGAGTATTAATTGTATTTTTTAGGGAACTATTACCAGCAGTTTCCTGATAAATACGGGCGGTTAATTTTTGCAAAGTGGCTAATTCTGACCCCGAATATTGGAGAGTCATAGCGAAAAAAGATAAGAGTTGATAATGGGGTAATTCTAATCTAGCTTTTAATAGACTGCAGCAATAACGACGGGCGATTTTTTCGTTAGATTTGAGTTCAGGATCGAGGGGAGTGGGATAAAGAAATTGTTCGGGATAGGTAACTAAAGGATTTAAGTCTTGGGCAGTAATTAAACCCCTAAATTGTAGCACTTCTAAAGCCCCCTTGAGATAATCGGGAGAGTGGGGACGTTCGACAAAAGCTAATAGTTTCAGCATTTCGGCGGGAATTTGGGAAAAGCGATCAATCTCGTTAGCTTCAAAAAGTCTGATTTGATAACTTTTATAAAAATGGGCAAATTTTTGAGCAAAAAAGTGTCCCTGTCGATTTTCTCTAACGAGGATAGCCGCATTATGTTGAGGATTTTCTTGGAGTAATTTAACTAGACGTTTTTCAATTAATTCCACTGTTTGATAAATGTCATCGGGTTGATAAATTTCTAATCCTTTTCCCTCCTTAACTGGATTAGGTTGGGAATCTTCGGCACTGACGGGAAGAATCGCTTGAACTCGAAAAGGAGCCTCGGTAACTTTATGATTATCTTTCCCCTGTTTCCAATCTCGATCGACCCATTGTAAAACTAAATTAGCAGCTTCAATAATTCTAGTATTGCTGCGACCTGCTTGGTTCATAGTCGATAAATTGCCTTCGTTTTGACAACTTTCACAAAACCAATTAAAGTAAACAGGATCGGCAGGGGTAAAGGTAGAATTAATCGCTTGATTGGGATCGCCCACGCGAATTAAATTAGGTATTTCACCGTCATTATTTTTTGCTAAAATAGTAATTAGTTTTTCTTGGAGAGGACTAGAATCCTGTGCCTCATCTTCAAAGACTCCAAAGACAGATTTTTGCCATTGTCGGCGAATTTTTTCTTCATCTAATACTCGCAAGGCTCCTAAAATCATGTCATCATAATCTATATAGTTTTTCTGACGCATCAGGATTTCATACTGTTGGTACAAACCACTAGCAATAGCGAGAATTTGATAATTATCGTCGGTGTAGTGGCTTAATTCCCAGACTTGCTGCGGTGATAATCCCGAACTTTTTAGCTCATGAATGGCCGTATAGGCAAGACTAGGTAAAATTTCGGTTCTCAACACCGATTGACGGCGTAATCTTTCTGTTTCTTCCCCATCAAATTCCACTCCTTCTAATAACTTTTGATAACGAATTGGGTCAGTAATTAGCCATTTTTCCACCGAGTTTCTAATAATTCTGTGGCTAGGAGTCGGAATAACTAAGGTAGAAGATTCGAGGTATAATCCCGATAATTCCGGGTAACGACGGGCCAATTGTAGGGCCAGTCCGTGCAGAGTTTGGACGCTGAAACCCTGCGCTGAAAGTTGTAAATCTTGCAAGCGTTGTTTAATTTTAGCTTTAATACTAGCGGCAGCCGAGCGCGTGTAGGTGACAATAATTAACTGTTTTTTAGCATGAAGTTGCTCACGAGCAATAACCATAGCGGCAGCTACGGCCAAACTGTGGGATTTTCCTGCCCCCGGCACCGCAGAAATGGCCATTTTTCCCCCTTGCCAATCGGCTAATTCCTGTTGTCCGGCTCGCAGTTGTTGCCGGAGATTGACCAGTAAACTTTCTCGATCAATTACTTTAGTTTCGCTCATTATTCTACGCCAATTTTATTTTTAGTTTAATTGTATTACTATTAACACTGTCCACTTAAAACTGTAATCTGATAACTGATCACTGATCACTGATATGTAGCCAATTTTGTTGTACTTCTACCCGAATTTTGCCGGTTAAGGAGGAAGTGGCATCGCGATTAACACCGGTAATGAGATTAACCACTGACTCAACTTCGGCAAAATTAGGGGATGAGGGTAAATATTGAGCCAAAAATAAACGAATCACTCGTCTTTGTATCGCTAGAGGTAGAATTTGTAAAGGGGAGCGATCGAGTCTTTGTTGATCTAGATCGATAACCTGGCGAAAAATATCCTGGGCAATACTATCTAAATAATCGCTTTCTGCTTCCAAAATTTCGGCAGTTTGGGCGAGATGTTTTTCGATTTGGGGATTTAAATTAGTTTGCAGGTAGGGTAATAATTCCTGACGGATGCGATTGCGAGCATAGCGTAAATTCTCATTAGCTCGATCGTACCAGATCGGTAATTCTCGACTTTGACAAAAAGCGAAAGTTTCCCCGCGAGTGACATTTAAGAGGGGACGGACTAAAAAAATATCTGGGGTTAAACTTGTCAACCAAGTTAAGGCAGAAAGTCCATCACTACCTGCCCCGCGCATGAGATTATAAAGAAAAGTTTCCGCTCGATCGCTCCTCGTGTGTGCCGTGAGAAGATAATTAAAACCCTGTTCTTGGGCTATTGTTTGTAAAGCTTGATAACGCCATTGTCTGGCCTTGGCTTCAGTTTCCGCCATGGGGGGTGCGGTGGTAATATAAACAGGTAATTGCCAAATTTCGGCGATTTTCTGCACATGAGTGACTAATCCTCGGTCGGAGGACCAACGGTGATCACAATGAGCGATCGCTAGTTGCCAACCCCAACGAGAGCGCAAATCCAGCAATAATTGCCCTAAACAGAGGGAATCCTGACCTGCCGACAATGCCACTAACAGAGACGCATTTTTAGGTAGTAATTGTCCCTTTTTCACCGTGGTTTCCAGACGAGTATGGAGAGGTGTCCAAAAATTAGCCAAAATTTTTAGATTTATTTACTTGACAAGGGTGTGGAAAGTATTTTCAGTGAACAGTGAACAGTGAACAGTAATCAGTGATCAGTAAACAGTGAAAAGACAGTAGGAAACTGCTATTTAATACTGCTCACTTAATACATAATGCTCACTTAAAACTCAAATCTGGTAACTGATAACTGATAACTGATAACTGATAACTGATAACTGATAACTGATAACTGATAACTGATAACTGATAACTGGTAACTGGTAACTGATAACTGATTTAAGCTTGCCAATTAACCCAATCTTGGGGTTTTAGGAAGACATCATAGAGTTTTGCTTCTGGGGTGTTTGGTGCAGGTTGATAACAGTATTCCCAACGGACTAAAGGAGGTAAAGACATCAAAATCGACTCGGTACGACCGTTAGTTTGCAGCCCAAAAATTGTGCCACGATCATAAACTAAATTAAATTCTACATAACGACCGCGACGATAGAGTTGAAACTGACGTTCTCTGTCACCGTATTCCGTCGAGTGCCGTTTCTGGACAATGGGAACGTAAGCGGGTAGAAAAGCCCGGCCACAGTCATTAATGAAACTAAAAATTTCTTCCCAGTTGCGGGGTTGTTGGGGAGATAATTTTTCTGAATAGATAGCGGCATCACTTTCGGCAAAAGGACCACGATAGAGAGGGTCTAAACCGTCTTGGTAATCAAAGAAAATCCCGCCGATGCCTCTGGCTTCCTGACGATGATTGAGATAAAAATATTCATCACACCAGCGTTTAAAAACGGGATAATATTCGGGATGATGTTGGTCGCAAACCTGTTTAAAAGTGCGGTGAAAATGACTAGCATCTTCTTCAAAAGCATAGTAGGGAGTTAAATCAGCGCCACCGCCAAACCACCAAACCGGACCTGCTTCAAAATAGCGATAATTGAGGTGAACTGTGGGAATATAAGGATTGCGAGGATGCAAGACCATCGAGGTTCCCGTGGCATAAAATTCATGACCAGCAGCCTCGGGCCGTTGTTTGGCAATGCTAGGAGGTAATTCTTTCCCCCAAACTTCCGAAAAATTCACCCCTGCTTGTTCAAAAATTGCCCCTTCCCGCAAAACTCGCGAACGTCCGCCGCCACCTTCGGGCCGTTGCCAACTATCTTCGATAAATTTTGCTTGTCCATCCACTTCTTCTAATCCCTGACAAATTTCATCCTGTAGGGATTTCATAAATTCACTGACGCGGCTACGGCTGTCACTGGCGGGCAAATTGGCAAGGGTGGGGGTTGTGGTGAATGCAGTCATACTCAAGGATCAAAGTTGATAACTCAGTGATTATATTACTACTGGGTGATGAAACGGACGCTCTTCGATACTTAACTTAACATTTAGACGGATTGGAAGTGGGGAAGTGGGGGAGTGGGGAGAATAAATAAAAATAATCTCCTGACGACCGGCGACCGGCTCCTGAATTTCGCCAGAATTAGTCTCAATCAGGTTTTTTTAAGAGTTTTGCCCCACAGTTTTTACAAAAATTGGCATCTATATCGTGACGGGGTAAACCACAATCTGGACAAGGATAATCAATTTGAGTGCCAGATTTTAATAGTTGTTTAGTCAGATCGCTAATTTGCAAGGGAATTAACAAAACTCCCGTTAAAATCATTAAAACTGCCACCATTTTGCCCCCATCAGAAAGGGGAGTTACATCCCCAAATCCCACGGTAGTCATAGTCACGACAGCAAAGTAAAAAGCATCAAAAAATGTCCGATAAACTTGGGGATTAATTGGGTGTTCGATCTGATAAATTAAACCTGCATAGACAAAAATAATCGAAAATAGAGTTAGTAATATGCGAGTAAATACTATCTGATCGGAAGTTTTAATCCGAAAAATAGAGAGATCGGAACCAAAAAAACGAATCACTCGCAAAATTCTAAACCAGCGAAAAATTCTAAAAAACCTAATATCAAAAAAACCAAAAAATAGGGGCAAAATTGACAATAAATCTAGAATGGAAAAAATATTAAAAACAAAGCCTAGTTTTGATTCCGCACACCAAAACCGAATTAAATACTCTAGAGAAAATAAGCTTAAAATTCCCCAATCAAGCTGACGTAACCACATTTGCCAAGTGACGGATAAGGGATAGGTTTGAGCCACATAAATCCCCAAAGATAGTAAAATTAATGCCAAGATAAGCAGATTTACCGTCAGTCCGATCGCCGTGGTGACATCCTCTAAATAAAAAGCTATTTTGGCACGAAAAGGGATCATAAATTAAGCTATCAGTAACCAGTAATCAGTGAACTGAAAGCTCACATCTGATAACTGATCACGGCTCACTGATTAAGGTAATTCCACCGAAGTTGGTTTAGCAATATGAGGTAAACCCCAACCCAATTTTTCCCGGAGGATGCGGAAGAATTCCGTGGATTGCAGGCGAATAAAATGGACTTGGTGGGGCGATTTCTGCACATTAATTCGATCTTCTGGCAAGATATAAGAACCGCCATTACCGTCCACTACCATCACCATCCGATTAGCAGTTGCTGGGAAAATATTTACCGTTTCCTTGTCAGAAAATACCAAAGACCTCGAAGCTAAAGAATGGGGACAAATCGGGGCTAATTGTAATACCGGCACATCAGGAGTTATTACTGGGCCCCCGGCGCTGAGAGCATAGGCAGTAGAACCGGTAGGAGTGGAGAGAATCACCCCATCGGCAGCGATATCGACGGGTGCGTGTTCACCAATTTGAATCTCAAAATGACACATACTGGTGAGGGGTTCCCGGTGGACGACCACCTCATTGAGAGAAAGTGCCTCCCAGAGGAGGGTATCTTCGCGAAACAGTCGCACCGTGATCATCGAGCGATTTTCGATGGTGTAATTCCCTTCTAAAACCTGCTCTAAGGCGGGTTCAAGCTGATTTAGGTAAATTTCGGTCAAAAAGCCCATGTGTCCCGTATTGACCGTTAACAGGGGCAAATTGAGGGTGGCCAACTGCCGGGCCGCCGATAGGACTGTACCATCGCCCCCCAACACGATCGCAAAACTTAAATCCTGATCGAAGTGGGGGGGGACTAACTGATCGATCGGGGTAAAACAAACCGGACGAGAGGGTTTGGAATGGCCTAGCAGGCCACCGCTGCCAGTAGCCATAAACACCTGCCAACCTAAAGAAAGTAGCTGATCTTGTATCTGATGGGCTGTTTTACAAGCGATAGGCTTAATATCGTTGTAAATAATGCCGATTTTGGGCATTGACAAATTTTCCTACTGCTGGTTCACGCTTTCTTTTTGAAAGGAGTTTTCTTCTTCTTCTGAGCTTTTTGTTTCTCGAAGTCGATTTCCTTGAGCTTCTTGAGAATGCGGCTAAAGTATTCTTGTAAATAGGATTCTAAAGTAGTTGTTTGACTCGGATCAAGGCCAAATACTTGATAAACTTCTTCCATTGGGCCATCAAGAGCTTGACCACTAGCGAGAACTTCCGCAAAAGCTAGTCGGTCAGATATATTATAAGTCCATTGGAAACAACGGCTTATTCCCCGCATAAAACGCAGTAATCCCATGGGTAAACGCCAAATTTTCCCCTCTTTACCCGATAAGCGTTCGCAAACTTCGATAATTTCTTCAGCTTTCCAAGCTTTGCTGCCCACCACAGGATAGGATTGACCGACGGTTTCGGGGACTTCTAGGGCGCGAACGGCGAATTTGGCGATATCTTGGGTGTCCATGTAGGCGATTGCTGTACTTTCCCCCGTGATCCAGACCGTTTGATTATCTAACATCGGGATGGCGTATTGACCGATTAAACCCTGCATAAAGCCACAGGGACGCAGAATTGTATATTTTAACCCCGATTCTGCTAGAAATTTCTCGGTACAGCGTTTTATCTCCATTAAAGGCACGTTGGGATATTTTTCGGCATTGAGAATCGAAAAGAAAATAAAGCGATCAACTCCCGCAGTTTTGGCCGCTTGAATCAGATTAACTTTACCATCCCAATCCACCTGTTTAATGCTGGCTGAGTCCGTCGCCCGGGCAGTAGCGGCATCGATCACCGCGTCCATTCCCTCTAAAGCGGCAATAATGGTACTCTTATCCCGTAGGGTTCCCCCGACTAATTCTGCGCCCCATTCCTTCAAAAAAGCCGCTTTTCTCTGACTGCGTACCAAACAACGCACTTGATGTCCCTGATCGATGGCATGACGCACGATCTGTCGCCCTAGGGTTCCTGTCGCACCGACAACTAATACTTTCATCTATAATTAATTTTTTGTTACATTTGTTAACACTTCTCTAAGATACTATCAAAAAAGTGGATCATTAGGGATAGAAAAATTCTAAGATTCCCCGATCCCCGTCCAGTTCTACCATTGTTCCCACCGGTAAAGCGGCATTATCGCCATCATGACCGAAAGGTAACTCAGCAATAACCGCAATGCCTAAATCGCCCAAACGCTCTTTTAAGACTTCCTCTACGGTTTGACTATCACTGTCGGGGGCTGCCAGACAACGGCTAAAACGACCGAGAGCAATGCCTTTAATTTGGGAGAAAATGCCCAGCATTCGCCACTGAGTTAACATTCGATCGATCCGGTAGGGGGCCTCGGTTACGTCCTCTAGGGCTAAAATTACCCCCTCTAGGGTGGGTTGAACCGAGGTTCCGAGGAGATGGGTGGCTACGGTTAAATTAGCTGGTAATAAGCGTCCCCGCACTTTGCCCCCACCCCAACCTTGACCGACAAGAGGGGCTAAAGGACGACCTTCCAGAAGAGAAAAGAGGCGATCAATTGATTGGGGACTTTCTTGGGCTAAGGTGGTTAAAACTGCCCCGTGAACGCTACAAATACCCTGTTTCGCTAAACTCCATAAAATCCCCGTCACGTCGGAAAAACCGATTAACCATTTCGGGTTAGTTTTTGCCCATGTCCAATTTTCCAAGAGGCGAGCGCTACCGTAACCCCCCCTAGCGCAGAGAATTGCTTGACAATCGGGATCTTGCCATGCTTGGGCTAAAGCTTGACGACGTTGCTCGTCGCTACCAGCGAGATAACCGAGACGATTGGCCCAATTCTCGCTAAATTCCACTTGATAACCCCTCGATCGCCAGATTTCTACGCCTTTTTCTAGGGCGGCTAATTCCTTGACGGCTCCACTGGTGGCCACCAGAGAAACTTTAGCACCGGGTTGCAGAAACGATGGGATGATCATAGGCAGATTAAGCTGAAATTACAGGCAATTTTGTGGCAGCATGAAAACTGACAGCATATTTTATCGAATGTTTCTCGATTTTCCCGATTCGTTCTTTGAATTAATTGAGCGAACGGATGCTATGGTTAGCAATTATCGATTTACTTCCCAAGAAGTTAAACAACTAGCTTTTCGATTGGATGGTTTATTTTTGCCGCTCGATCATCTAGAAAATTCGCCCTTTTATCTGGTAGAAGTGCAGTTTCAAAAGGATGAAGACCTATATTATCGATTATTTTCGGAACTTTTCTTATATCTTAGACAGTATAAACCTGTGTCACCCTGGCAGATAGTTGTAATTTATCCTAGCCGAGAAATTGAGCGAGAACATCCCCCGCAATTTGCCGATTTTTTATCCCTAGCAAGGGTTAAAAGAATCTATCTGGATGAATTGGCAAATGACGAGACTCCTTCCTTAGCGATCGCCATGATCAAATTGGTTACGGAAAGTGAGAGTCAAGCTATCAATTCTGCTAAGATTTTAATTAAACAGGCTCAAAGAGAAGTGAGCGATCGCTTAGTACAGAAAAATGTCATTGATTTAATCGAAACGATAATCATTTATAAATTACCCCAAAAAAGTCGAGAGGAAATTGAAGCTATGTTGGAACTGCAAGACCTAAAACAAACTCGTTTCTATCAAGAAGCTTTTGGAGATGGAATTGAACAGGGAATAAACTTGCAAAAATTGAAAACAATTCCTCTACTGCAAGACCTCGGTTTAACCCCGCAACAAATCTCGGAACGCTTAGACTTGAATCTGGAAACAGTGCTTAACTATTTGGCACAACAGCAACAATAATCAATCCTGTTTAAACAGTCTAGAAAAGCAGTAATTGCTAAGTAGTGGTAAAATGAATAGTAGCGAATCAGTGACCTTTAGGCTATCAGCGATAACTCGATGAATAACGACTTATTGACTTTTCTCTTTTGTGTTGCCCTTCTCATTCTCTATCTAGTTTTTTCAGCTTTAACCGAGATGGGAACAAAATGGCCTTGGACAAAAAAATAAGAGAAATACTTTTGACATCCTCGCCGCCGTAAACGGACGGTGATTCCTCACCACGCCACCTTTTTAAGATGGTCGCTGAATGGGGTTGACGCTTCACGGGATGCTGCTTCTTTA
>MTBT01000262.1:0-3795 GCA_002282935.1 Microcystis sp. LSC13-02
ATAGAGAGGCTTGTAGTTAGCCCTGTACGGGTCAAAGCGTACAAAGCTGATTCAAAGTGCGACGTTTGCGTACAGAATTAGTAACTATTAATAGGGAGCTAACTGCGAAATTAGCCTACAAAACCTGAAAAAATCTCCCACAAACATGGCGAGGACAAGCATGAATACAATTAGTAATTTTTTAGCTAGTGCTATTGTCGGCGGCTGGATTATGACCATGGCAGTTTTTGCTATTCAAAATATCCAACCAGTTTCTTTAAAGTTTCTACAATTTGAGTCAATTAAAGTACCTATCGGTGTTTTATTGGCTTTTTCTTTGGGAATTGGATTTTTTATGGCCGCATTTATCCCCGCTTTTTTGAGAAAGTCGAAAAAATCTCCTCGCAGTCGCTTTCCCCCACAACCGGGGTTAGACGAGTTTGATTTTTAGATAAGCTGTTCAGCATCTAAATACGGCGGTTCCTCTATCCATCTGGCACGGACAACTCCTTATTGGATAAGCCTTTCCACTTAGAAGATGTACCAGACTGAGCTTGAATCCGCCCTAGCGTATAACACTAAATCCAGTTATTAAAGACTGATTATTTATTCCCCCTTTTGCATCAGTGCCTCTTGCATGAGTGCCTGTCCTCATAAGTAGGATTTGCGGCAAAAAGTTTTTCGTGGGGGTAGGGTGTGGGGTGTAGGGTTTTAGCGATTTTCATCTGGTAAATTACCTAATTTTCAGGGAAAAAGTCCCTGAATTTTCCCCCCAATCACTCCAATCGCTGGCACTTTGGGTTAGACGGAAGTTTCAATCCCTAGTAGGGTTTAAGATTAATTGGAACCATTCATGGTTTTTTCGAGAGATTCTCTTGTTAGTTTCAATCCCTAATAGGGCTTAAGATTAATTGGAACCAGAAGTGTCTGGTAATCCCACCAAACCCATTGAAAGTTTCAATCCCTAATAGGGCTTAAGATTAATTGGAACTCCCGGCCCACTGCTCACCCTGTAGAATCAGGGCGTTATCAGTTTCAATCCCTAATAGGGCTTAAGATTAATTGGAACTGACACAGCGCAAATTGTCAATGAAATAAATCAAGTTTCAATCCCTAATAGGGCTTAAGATTAATTGGAACCTACTCCTTTCCCCAATCCTACTCGTTTCACCAGTTTCAATCCCTAATAGGGCAAGATTAATTGGAACCTACTCCTTTCCCCAATCCTACTCGTTTCACCAGTTTCAATCCCTAATAGGGCTTAAGATTAATTGGAACAGACGACCGATAGAAAGCAGTATTATTTCTTCACAGTTTCAATCCCTAATAGGGCTTAAGATTAATTGGAACGCCCTATGGCTTCGTACAGTCCGAGTAAAGATGCCGTTTCAATCCCTAATAGGGCTTAAGATTAATTGGAACTATTTAGCCGAGGTTGCCATGCAAAGGTATGGAAGTTTCAATCCCTAATAGGGCTTAAGATTAATTGGAACTCCTGTCCACACCATCCGTCCCCTTTCTTTAGGCGTTTCAATCCCTAATAGGGCTTAAGATTAATTGGAACACGAAGCGGTTCCTGATGGCTACCAGCCAATTAGAGGTTTCAATCCCTAATAGGGCTTAAGATTAATTGGAACCTCTTGTTCATGGTCAGATTGTTCAACCCAATCCTTGGTAATGTTTCAATCCCTAATAGGGCTTAAGATTAATTGGAACTTCTCGCGTTGCCCGTCGCCGATCTGCATCATTAGTTTCAATCCCTAATAGGGCTTAAGATTAATTGGAACAGGGGTTGTCGGGGTCGTCGGGGGCGCTGTTGGTTTCGGTTTCAATCCCTAGTAGGGCTTAAGATTAATTGGAACAGTTGATGTAGGTTCTGGCGTGAAGTTTAGCCGCTGGTTTCAATCCCTAGTAGGGCTTAAGATTAATTGGAACACGAAGAGACACGAAAAACGATACTGGATAAACAGTTTCAATCCCTAGTAGGGCTTAAGATTAATTGGAACCGCCGACAAACTGACCAATATCCCGGTTGTCAATTGTTTCAATCCCTAGTAGGGCTTAAGATTAATTGGAACAAT
Organism: Microcystis sp. LSC13-02; assembly: GCA_002282935.1. Taxonomy (GTDB): domain Bacteria; phylum Cyanobacteriota; class Cyanobacteriia; order Cyanobacteriales; family Microcystaceae; genus Microcystis. The sequence goes on from MTBT01000262.1 coordinate 2,061, forward strand.
ATTGTTATTAATAGTTGATGCCAAATTCAAGTTTCAATCCCTAGTAGGGCTTAAGATTAATTGGAACTCCACTGGAATATTTGCTTGTGCTTTAAGCGCAAGTTTCAATCCCTAGTAGGGCTTAAGATTAATTGGAACACTGGTGGGTTCACCGTCGAAACCGAGTTAATGGGTTTCAATCCCTAGTAGGGCTTAAGATTAATTGGAACGCTCAATCCGAGTTTACAATGGCAGCGACAGTCAGTTTCAATCCCTAGTAGGGCTTAAGATTAATTGGAACGAGGCCATTGTTATTAATTCGCTCGTCTACAGGGTTTCAATCCCTAGTAGGGCTTAAGATTAATTGGAACCGTACCTATCACAGATTGCCTGTAGGACCGTGATAGTTTCAATCCCTAGTAGGGCTTAAGATTAATTGGAACCCTTGACATGGCCGCTTCTGATACCTTTGCATCTGTTTCAATCCCTAGTAGGGCTTAAGATTAATTGGAACTGGGACGGTTGGCGGTTTAAAATGAGGAAAACAGGTTTCAATCCCTAGTAGGGCTTAAGATTAATTGGAACACCATGTTAACAAGGAATAATCAATTATTTTTTTTGTTTCAATCCCTAGTAGGGCTTAAGATTAATTGGAACAATAAAGTTTTGCCACCAAAACCTTTATGAAACTGTTTCAATCCCTAGTAGGGCTTAAGATTAATTGGAACATTACTAAGGTTTATATTAAAAAATAATATATCCGAGTTTCAATCCCTAGTAGGGCTTAAGATTAATTGGAACTAGAACCCGTATGACTTGGTTGGCTTGGCGCGGTTACAAGTTTCAATCCCTAGTAGGGCTTAAGATTAATTGGAACAAATGTCAAATATGGGATAGGAATAGGCACTCCTGTTTCAATCCCTAGTAGGGCTTAAGATTAATTGGAACACTTCCCCTGGCTGGGTAGGAAAACTTCCGATCTCAGTTTCAATCCCTAGTAGGGCTTAAGATTAATTGGAACCTGGCAAAATGATTGCCACTAATCCTATCCCGTGCAGTTTCAATCCCTAGTAGGGCTTAAGATTAATTGGAACAGTAGTACACTTGTTCAAAAAAGATTCTCCCAGATAGTTGTTTCAATCCCTAGTAGGGCTTAAGATTAATTGGAACATTTTCAAAAACTATGATCGGGGTTTCCCCTAAAGGTTTCAATCCCTAGTAGGGCTTAAGATTAATTGGAACCGCCCACTGGTAAAAGCTATACGCTATGGGGTTTTCAAGGTTCGTATGCGCCGCACTCGCAATAAACCCATTGTACAGCAAGTGACCCAGTTCTTCAAGACCCCGCAAAACCTTACGGGATAAGGTGCGCCCCGCGTTGGAAAGGAAAATCATCTCGAATTTATATTCCATAAGCTTTTCAGCCACCAGATAATAGTTAAGGATTCCTACAGCTACCCCGAAGCGCAACCGAGCTAAACAAAAAAAATCGTATTATCCCGGGGTAACTCACCACCGATACGTTCCACTTTACCCCGACAACAGGCGCAGAGGAAATAAAAGCGGATGCTATCGGTATCGGGTTTGATCAACTTACTCAAGCGCCCGCGCAGCTTAGCGTACTGGGTATAGGATTTTAACGTATTGTGAATTTTGGCTCGTCGCTTATCGAAAATTTGGGTTAAAACCCCGTCCTTTTAGGACGGCTTTGTGTTAAACTGATTGGTAAGCGGAAAATCAGATGTGTAGTCGTGAC
>MTBT01000262.1:3854-7701 GCA_002282935.1 Microcystis sp. LSC13-02
GCGTTGCTGAATCAAGGTATGAATGACAACCTTGCACCCATCCAAAAGTTAGTTTGGGTCTAGGTTTTAAAAATCCCACAAAAGAAGATTCGTATCTCAAATCAGCAACCCCGTCTTTTATTTAGGGTTTGCGGCAAAAAGTTTTTCGGTGGTGGCAGGGTGTGGGGTGTGGGGTGTGGGGTGTAGGGTTTTACCGATTTTGAGGTGGTCAATTACCTAATTTTCAGGGAAAAAGTACCTTAATTTTCCCCCCGCTCACTCCCATGCCGGGCACTTTTTGATTGACAAAAAGTCTAAAAGTCTTATCCAGCAAAGTTTTTAGATTTATTCAGCAAGCCCTAATTAACTGGAGTAGTTCTGACGCAAAAATCAGTCGGTTTTTTGCTGTGGGGGAAGTGACGAAAAACGACCCGCGACGGGTTCCCCCTGCTGGTAGCGATAGAGAACGCGAGATTTGACAACTTGCGATCGAACTCGATAAAATTCGTGAGGAGTGGGGGTCTCCGATTTTAATCACTTCGTGGTATCGCCCGCAGGCTGTTAATCGGGCCGTAGGGTCGAGCGGTCGATATTCGCCCAGTCAGTCCAGCTTCTTTGGACAAGTTTCAATCGTGGCTTGATCTGCACTGGTTTGGAGCGTTAGGGTATGGGGCGCGTCGGGGTTTTGTCCATTTGGATACTCGCAACGGCCCGGGATGGCGAACTGGTGGACAAAAAGGTCCCCGATGGAATTATTAGGGGTATCTTATAACAGTGATCAGTAATCAGTAATCAGTGAAAAGACAGCACTGTTACCGCCATTTAATACCGCTCACTTAATACCACTCACTGAAAACTCAAATCTGATTACTGTTTACTGACAACAGCAAAAAGCTCCCTAACCCCCATCGGTTCAATTTTTATTATGAGAACAATCGCTGAAATCAACGACAAAATCGCTAAAAAAACGGCTGTAGTCTGGACAGTAGAGGAATTAAAAAGCCGCGTTACCGAGATGGGAATTAAGGAGGTTTTTTCCCAAGTAGATGTGGTTTGTACGGGAACTTTTGAACCGATGGAATCTTCGGGGGCAATTATTAATTTAGGTCAGACGGATCCGCCGATAAAAATTCGTCAATGTTGGTTAGATGGGATTCCTGCTTATGCCGGTTTTGGGGCGGTGGATTTATATTTAGGAGCCAGTGCTATTAGTGATCTAGCGGCCAAAAATGAGAATTTAGAGGGAGAAAATCCCGAAAGGGGTGGCGGACATATTATTGAGGATTTAATCGCTGGAAAATCGATTCAATTGCGCGCTGTCGGCCAGGCCACCGATTGTTATCCTCGCACTTCTTTTGAAACGATTATTTCTAAGGAGACTATCAATCAATTTTATCTGTTTAATCCTCGCAATCTCTACCAGAATTTTATCGTCGGAGTCAATGGGGGAGAGCGGACTTTATATACTTATTTAGGACCACTACAGCCGAGATTAGGTAATGCAGTGTATTCTAACCCCGGGGCAATTTCTCCCCTGTTAAATGACCCCGATTTAGAGGCTATAGGCATCGGTACGCGCCTTTTTTTAGGAGGAGGAATCGGTTATATTGCCTGGGAAGGAACCCAACATTTTCCCCTGCAAAAACGCCTACAAAATCGAACTCCTATTGGTCCCGCTTCCACCTTAGCCTTAATTGGTGATGCTAAACAAATGAATTCTCGCTGGGTGCGGGGTTGTTATTTCAAAAATTATGGGGCTTCTTTAATGTTAGGGGTAGCAGTACCGATTCCAATTTTAAGCGAGGAAATCGTTCGACATTGTGCGGTAAAAGATGAGGAAATTGTCGCTCCAGTGGTGGATTTTTCTATTCCCCGGCGAGTCCGTCCTACCTTTGGTTTAATCACCTACGCTAAACTAAAAAGCGGTCGGATTATGATCGAGGGAAAAAGTGTTAGGGTGGCTCCTTTGGCCAGTATTTCCTTGGCCCGGGAAGCCGCTTTAGAATTAAAAGCACTGATCGAATCGGGAGAATTTACCCTCACAGAACCCGTGGCCAAAATTAATCTAGAGCGGACTTTTATCCCCCAGGATCGTTGGGGTGGAAAATTATCAATTGAGTGAGGAATTTAGGGATTGCGTGCAGGTGGCACAACTACAATTAAGATGACGTAAAATCGGATTTTCTTCCCCGGTTGTCTTGCCGATAATCATGTCACCTAAGTTCTCGGTGTTGAAACTAGGATGAAAGGACTCTGGGGCAGCTTGTACAGAGTTAGTGGTAACTAATAGGGCTAATAAACTAGCGGAAGCTGTGGCAAGAATAAAGACTTTTTGATTCATAAATTTGTGGGAATTATTGGCCATTAATACCGATGATTATAGCACTGCCCTTACCGATGAGGAGATATTCTAATTAGGGTTTTTCGTTAACGGCCCAAAAGATTGGCAATATCACCACATCCTCCCGGAATGGTTGCGCGGGACTTTTCCCCACACCAACGACAACAATAGTGACGTTGTTCCTCGCTCATGTTTTTCACCCCGGTAAAATTGACATTTTCTACCACTGCTCCCGTGTGTTCTCCAGTGTCATAATTGGGGGGAATGGTACGACTGCGGGGGGTAGCATTTTCTAGGGAACCATAAAATAAACGCATCCCTTTCATATCTGCCCCTCTTAAATTAGCTTCGTAGAGAATTGTCCGCGATACATTTGCTTTCACCAAATCGCTATAACTTAAATCGGCCCGCACCATATTCGCTTCGCTTAAATCCGTCCAGCGCAAATCCTGCCCAGAAATGTCGGACCCCGCTAACATTACCCCCAATTGTACTACTCTTGTACCAAACTCTCGATCCTCCGCATAACCCCCTTCCCCGTCTAGAATCGGTCTGCCTAGATAACGATCGCGTTTAATCGGTGATAATAGCCGCGATTGACTCAAAAAACGCAGTATTTTCGCTTTTCCAGAGGCATCGACACTGCTGAGGATGGAAGCGGTGCGACCTTCTGCGATCGCTCTTTCCTGGGGCCAATCTTCTAAAAATCCCTCCTCATCCAAGGCTAGATCGGAAATCCCTTGAAAATAGGAATCGATCGTCTGTTGTTGGGTAATACGATTTTGTTGTATGGTTAAATCCTTAGAAATAACGTACTGTTCCCAGGCCACATAGACCGCTAACACGGCGATCATAATCTGTCCCAAGGCCCCCACCCACTCGGCCCAGGAACCAAACTCATCGTATTTAAAACTCTCTAACCATCGCAATATTCGCCCGTAAACTCCTAAATATTTCCCTAATCCGGCCAGAGCAGCTATAAAAACTATAAAGGCAAAAACCGTCTGACGTTCAGAGGGGGTGAGATAATGGGCGATCCACTGGCGAATAGAGGGCAAAATTACCTGTAAAGATATTAATATCGCTACTATCGCCCCAGAAAAGCCTAACCAGTCCCAGCTAAAGACTAGGCCGATGGTCATCACCATCAGGGGGGCCAGTAGTAACCCCGCGTTACCCGGTCGAAGATCTTTTAATAGTAGGATGCGCTGACGCACAGGATTACGGGAAGATAAAGAGGAGACGTATTCGGAGGCATCGGGGGGCGATAAACTGGTTTTACCGTTATTTTCCGGGTTATCAGCCCTATTTTCCGAAGCGAGTTTTTCTGGGTCTTTGCGATCGCTCATCGAAAATTTTGGGTCTGAAACCCCGTCGTTCTACGACGGCTTTACTGTTAAATATTAACACATTTACGAAATATATGCTAAAATGCCCCCCATGGAAAAAGCCTATTGGTTTCGATTTTACCCCACACCCGAACAAGAGTCGCTATTGCGGCGCACCTTGGGCTGTGTAAGATTAGTT
>MTBT01000263.1 GCA_002282935.1 Microcystis sp. LSC13-02
CTAGGGAAGCATTCGGAAGTCTGTGCCAGATTGTGTCTCGATGCGGTAGTCTCTACTTGCGTCGCCTAAATTGGTCTAGGCAAGCCCCGTCCCTTTTAGGGCGGGGTTAGTGACCATCGAAGTCCTAGTACAAGGATAAAAGCATTAATGGCCACAATTTTTCTGAGTCTGGTCGGATTTTCTGGGAGAGGATTTCTTTCAGGATAATTTGACTCTGGGATAGTTGCCATAAAATTTGAGAAAATGTCTGGTAATTAAGAAAATCTCGTTTTTCTATCCTGTTTTGGTCCGTAATTGTATAGCATATAACAGCAAAATTAGCAAGTTATCGATACAAAACTTAATTTATGCTGTTGCGGGTTAGGGAGAGGGAAGTGGGGAAGTGGGGAAGTGGGGAGATTTGGTCAGTTATCAGTGAACAGTAAACAGTAATCATTGAAAAGACAGCACTCTTGCTGTCATCCATATACTGCTCACTTAACACTCCAGGTTCTTTTTGTTTGTGTTATGCAATGGACGGGGTTATAAGGGATGAAACCCTTATAGAGAAAGACATTTAGCGATTTTTGTCAATTGTTTTCCCTCTAGAACGAACTAATCAATTAAGTCTCTTGCCAGATAAGGATTTAGTCGATTTATGCCCCCCGATGGAACCATCCCGAGTAACGAAGAACCAGAGTCCCACTGATAACTGATAACTGGTAACTGATAACTGATAACTGAAAAGGCTGACGACCGACTGCTGTATGATAAAACTTGTCCCGATAGGATAAATCAAGGTTGTGAAATTTGGTCAGTGGTTGGGGTTTATCTGTTTAATAATGGCTCTGTATGTATTGTGGCAGATTCGACAGCTGTTATTATTGATTTTTATGGCGATCGTGTTTACCGTAGCCTTAAATAGATGTGTAAAAGGATTGCAGAGATTAGGGATTAAAAGGGGGTTGGCTATTTTAATTACCCTGCTGACGAGTCTAGCAATTGTGATTTTATTTTTTGTAATTATCGTTCCCCCCTTTGTTGAACAGTTCCAAAAATTAATTGAACTTTTACCGCAAGCTTGGGATTTAGTCCGCAATAACTCGATTCGATGGCGACAACAATTCCAATTTGATTGGTTGCCATCGCTGCCTAATTTAAGTGATTTAGTCCAGCAGTTACAACCTTTAGGAACCTTTGTTTTTAGTAACTTTTTTACTTTCTTTTCTAACTCAGTTGCGGCAATTTTGCAATTATTATTCGTGCTGGTGTTAGCAATGATGATGTTAGCCAATCCCCAACCCTATCGACAAGCTTTCTTAAAATTATTTCCTAACTTCTATCGTCGTCGTGCCGAGGAAATTCTTACCCTATCGGAAGCGGGTTTGGGTAATTGGTTGTTGGGAATTGCCATTAGTTCAACTATCGTGGGAGTATTAAGTGGTTTCGGTCTTTGGGTTCTACAAATTAATCTAGTTCTCGTTCATGCTATCCTAGCAGGATTGCTCAATTTTATCCCTAATATCGGACCGACTGCTAGTGTGATTTTTCCGATACTCATTGCTGTTATCGATGCACCTTGGAAAATTGTCGCTATTCTGATTCTCTATTTTATTATCCAAAATGTCGAAAGTTATTGGTTGACACCCACTGTCATGGCTAAACAGGTATCTTTATTACCGGCAATTACCCTAATTGCTCAAATATTCTTCGCTCAAATATTTGGCATCTTAGGTTTATTATTGGCTTTACCTTTGACAGTGGTAGTAAAAACATGGTTAGATGAATTACTATTCAAAGATATTTTAGATCAATGGGATCACGGTCATAACAAATCTTAAATAATCTCGGCAAAAGTCATGAAATTAATCATTCTTACTCTCGTTATTTTATCTAATTTTTTTGCTGCTCTCCCAGCTAAGTCTGAAACGGTTCTAGAAAAAATTAAACGCACGGGATTATTAGAAGTAGCTATGAGAGAAGATGCAATTCCGTTTGGCTATCGAGATAGTAATAATAATTTGCAGGGATTATGCTTAGATTTTATCCAATTGCTTAGAGAACAACTAAAGCATAAATTAAACCTCCGGATCATCAGTGTCAAAATTTATAAATCAACTTTATTTAATCGCTTCCAGTTATTGGAAAATAAAACCGTTGATTTCGAGTGTGGTCCTAATAGTATCAGAAAAAATATACCTGATGGTGTCAGTTTTTCTCGTCCTTTTTTTGTCACGGGAACTCAGTTTTTAGTTCGGAGTGATAATCAGAATAATTTTAACTTTTCCTCGTCCTTAGAAGGTATAAGTATTGGAGTTTTGCGAGATACCAGCACTCAAGAATTATTAAGACAAAAATATCCTCTTGCTACCTATCAAGAATTTCAAGGAGTGACGGGAAGACTGCGAGGTATCCAAAGTTTAAGAAGGAATAGAATAGATGCTTTTGCTAGTGATGGTATTCTGCTAATTGGAGAAGCTGTTATCCTCGGTTTATCCTTAGAAAAAGATTATCAACTTATCCCCCGCAATCCTTTAAATTGTGATTATTATGGTTTCATTCTTCCCGCTAATGATCCCCAATGGCAAGAGTTTATTAATGCGGTTATCGTCACCAGTGAGAACAGAAATATTTTTAAAGCATGGTTTACTGAAGTTGCTTCTTATTTTAGAGATACCTGGCAGTATTGTCGTAATAATCCAGAAAAATCTCAGTAAAACTTAACGATTATGCTCAAAAAAAAAGATTTATTTTGGTTAGTTGGTTGCGGCACAATAATCCTGTTTATTTGCAGTGCTATCAGACATATTTTATTTCAATCTAATGCTCTCGATCTTGGTTGGTTCGATCAAGGAGTTTACCTAATTTCTCAAGGAAAACCCCCGATTATATCTTTTGTTGGCTACCATATTTTAGGCGATCATATCGCTTTTATTCTCTATCCTATAGCCTTACTTTATAAAATTTATCCTAGCGTTTATTGGCTGCTTTTCTTACAAGCTTTTTCCCTTTCCCTTGCAGTTTTTCCCCTCTGGCAATTGGCTATACAAGCGGGATTAAAAGAAAAACAAGCTTATACATTAGCCTTAGTTTATCTGCTCTATCCCCTGATTTTTAATGTTAATCTCTTTGATTTTCATCCCGAAGTTATAGCAGTGCCAGCGATTTTTTGGACGATTTTGGCAGCAAGATTAAATAATCTCTGGGGATTTTGTCTAGGAATCATTATTATTCTCGGTTGTAAGGCAATTCTCTCTTTAACACTGTTGGGAATGGGTATCTGGTTACTTCTCTGGGAAAAGAAAAAAATATCGGGAATAATTGCTATTATTAGCGGCATTCTTTGGTTTATTATCACCACGAAATTATTAATCCCTCTCCTGACAGGAAAATCGGCAGTTATCGAAATGGCTGATTCTCGATATAGTTATCTAGGAGATAGTTTGCCAGCAATTATCTTTAATCTTTTCCTCAAACCCGATCTTGTCCTGGGAAAAATCTTTACTGGCAATAATCTAGAATATCTAATCCTATTAATTATTCCCTTATTTTGGGGTTTATCCTGGCGCTATTCTGCCCCAATAATTGCCGCTATTCCCGCACTCGCTTTAAATTTATTAGCAGATCATGCCCCACAAAAAAACTTAACCACTCAATATTCCCTGCCAATTTTGCCCTTTTTATTTCTAGCGGTTATCGCCACTTTAGCCCATAATAGTAACTGGTTGAAGCAGCCTAAATGGATAATTACTTGGGCAATTATTGCCTTTCTTGCCTTAGCTAAATACGGCTATTTTTGGTCACTATATTTAAATTCCCTTGATACTTGGGCAGCTACCCAAAAAGCTCTAACCCAAATTACCACCGGTGAGAGTGTCTTGACTACTTCTAGAATTGCCCCCCATCTTACCCATCGAGAAATAATCAAATTAGCGATCGAAGGTTCCCAATCCCTAGATTTAAATCAATTTAATTATATCCTACTCGATCGCCGTCATCCCGGTTGGTCTAGTTCACCAGAACTAATTGATGATCACTTAAATAAACTGAATCAAAATGACAACTTTCGGTTAATCCTTAATGAGGATGATGTGTTTTTATATCGGGCCTTGACAACCCCTCAAGAAAAAAAATAATTTGTCGTTCCACCGATTCCAATAAATTTTCTTTATCGACGGGAAACCAGACAATATCAGCATCGGCACGAAACCAAGTGCGCTGACGTTTAGCAAATTGACGGGTGTGGAGGATAATTAGATCGATCGCCTGTTCTAAAGAAATTTCCCCGAGGAGATATTGCTTAATCTCTGCATAACCCAAAGTCTGCAAAAGTGGCAAATCCCAACCGTATTTATCCCCCAAATTCTGCACCTCTGCTACTAATCCCCTGGCGATCATTTGATGAGTACGAACAGTGATCCGCTTGCCTAAACTTTCTGGGGAACAATCTAAACCAATTTGTAAAATCGGATAAGTGGGAGGATTTTCTCCCTGCTGACTAGAGATAGGTTTTCCTGTCAGATAAAAAACCTCTAAAGCGCGTAAAGTCCTGATCTGATCATGGGGATGAATTTTTTTAGCAGCCTCCTCATCTACCTGCGTCAGAATCTGATAAAGATAGGATTGCCCTAAAGCTTGTAATTGCTGTCTTAAATCCGCTTGAGGAGAAACCCTCGGTATTTTTAAACCTTTGACAATGGACTTGATATAAAGTCCCGTACCACCGACCAAAAACAGAGGAGAATAGTGGAGAGTGGTGATTAAATCCTCAGCTTGTTCTTGGTACTGTGCTAGGGTAAAATTATGCTGAGGAGCGCAAATATCAATTAGATAATGGGGAATCCGCTGACATTCTTCTAAGCTAGGTTTAGCGGTACCAATATTAAATTCTCGATAGATTTGTCGGGAATCGGCACTGAGAATTACTGAATTAAACTTTTCGGCCAATTGTAGGGCTAAACTGGATTTTCCCGTGGCAGTTGCCCCACAAATAACAATCAGAATAGGGAAAGAGGAAGTAGTCATCGAAAATTTTGGGTGGGAAACCCCGCCGTTCTAGGTTGGCTTTACGTTAATCAGTAATCAGTGAACAGTAATCAGTAATCAGTGAACGGTGAAAAGACAGGACTGTTAAGCTAAGACGCATTTAAACAGGGTATTTTTAAGCTGATTAACAGGGGTGCATCCCACATTTGCAGAAATATCGACAATCAGCAATTATCAGTAACTCTTAAATTATTACAGATATATCAGCAGCTATCTGTAAGCATCCCACCGAAAAACTAATACGCTCCGTGGTTTGGGGGGTAGAACCCCCCAAAAGCTTGGATTGAGTGATAAAACCGAAAGTAATGCCCAATTTTAGGAGAAAGTTTCCGCTTAAAAATCCCAAATTAGTAGATTGACAAAAATTGAGATGCACCCGATTAACAGCTATTAAGTTTGTCATTAATTTTCGTTGAACAAAAAAACAGCACCCATCAGGATGCTGTTTGTCAAGAAAATGTTACAAAACTTAAGCTAAAGCCGCCATTTTCACATCGTTATGAGCGAGGATATTTTGTAACTCCTCCGCGTCCACGGTTTCTTTTTCCACTAACATTTGCGCTAACTGGTCCAAGATGGCGCGGTTATTGACTAAAACCTCTTTAGCGCGACGATAGGCCTGTTCCACTAAGTTACGCACTTCCTCGTCAATAGCTGCCGCAGTTTCATCGGAAAAATCTCGATCGGAAGCGATATCACGACCTAGGAAAACATTACCATTTTGACGACCTAAGGCCACCGGTCCCAGGCGATCGCTCATTCCGAAACGAGTTACCATTTGCCGCGCTACTCGTGCCACCTGTTGCAGGTCATTAGAAGCACCCGTAGTCACTTCTTCCTCACCGAAGATAATTTCTTCAGCTAAACGACCCCCCAAAGCTACAGCCATCTGATTTTGCAGATAAGCGCGAGAATATAACCCGGATTCCATGCGATCTTCGCTAGGAGTGAACCAAGTTAAACCCCCAGCGCGACCGCGAGGAATAATACTAATTTTCTGGACGGGATCGTAATCCGGCATTAAAGCACCCACCAAAGCGTGACCAGCTTCATGGTAAGCAACTAAAGTTTTGCGTTTTTCACTCATGACGCGATTTTTCTTCTCAGGACCTGCCAGGACACGATCAATCGCATCGTTGACCTCATCCATAGAAATCTCGGTTAAATTGCGACGTGCCGCTAAAATTGCGGCTTCGTTGAGCAAATTAGCTAGATCGGCACCGGTAAAACCGGGGGTACGACGGGCGATTTTATCGAGATCCACGTCTTGAGCCAAAGTTTTGCCTCTGGAGTGGACATTAAGGATTTCCTTACGGCCAGCGTAATCGGGACGATCTACCACCACTTGGCGATCAAAACGACCCGGACGTAATAAAGCGGCATCCAGCACATCGGGCCGGTTAGTGGCGGCGATAATGATAATACCTGTATTACCTTCAAAACCGTCCATTTCCGTTAATAATTGGTTGAGGGTTTGTTCCCGTTCATCGTTACCCCCCCCTAAACCAGCGCCCCGTTGACGACCGACAGCATCAATCTCATCGATAAAAACTATACAAGGTGCATTCGCTTTCGCTTGTTCAAATAGGTCGCGGACGCGAGAAGCACCCACCCCGACGAACATTTCCACGAATTCCGAACCGGAAATGCTAAAAAACGGGACTCCTGCTTCGCCAGCTACTGCGCGAGCGAGCAGGGTTTTACCTGTCCCCGGAGGACCGACTAAAAGGACTCCTTTGGGGATTTTTGCCCCAATTGCCGTGAAGCGATCGGCATTTTTCAGGAAGTCCACCACTTCGTTTAATTCTAATTTTGCCCCTTCAATCCCGGCCACATCACCGAAAGTAACCTGGGTTTGGGGTTCCATCTGTACTCTTGCTTTCGATTTGCCGAAGTTCATCGCTTGGGAACCGGGGCCACTTTGGGCGCGACGGAGCAAGAAAAATAAACCAACAAGAAGCAAAATGGGGAAAAAGAGGCTACTGAAGGCTCTTACCCATACTCCTTCTTCTCTTTGGGGCAGTACGGAAATATCAACGTTATTTTCTGCCAAGATGTTGATTAATTGCGGATCGTTGGGCAGGTTAACTAATACATTCGTTCCATCTTGGGTGGGTACGATCGCTCGCTGCCGGTCGGCACTTAAGCGCACGGTTTCCACTTTACCTTCCCGCACTTCCTGTAAAAATTCACTATACTTCCAAGTCTGTTGGACTGCCGGCTGGCGATCAAAGAAAGCTGAGGCCAAGGCAAGGACTACGATTAACAATAGGGCATATAGTCCCGCATTGCGCCATTTTTTGTTATTACCGTTTTTGTTCACGCTGTCGAACTCCTGATAAATTGAGGATGATCTTATCGGTTGTTAAGGGGTTGTTAATTTATGTTAACGTTTCTCAGGAACAGTGGACAGTTTTTTTAATAGACCTCTTGCAAAAATCAAAAATCTTCCGTTAGGTGAGGAGCAAGGAGCCAGTAGTCGGTCGTCAGGAGAATTAAGAATGAGCATTAATCAATTAAATGCTCTATTTAGGGTTTGCGGCAAAAAGTTTGTTGGTGGGGTGTGGGGTGTGGGGTGTGGGGTGTGGGGTGTGGGGTGTGGTGGGGTTTTACCGATTTTGAGGGGGTCAATTACCTAGGGTCTGCTGAAAAAGTTTTTCGGTGGGGGTTGGGGGTTGGGGGTTGGGGGTTGGGGGTTGGGGGTTGGGGGTTGGGGTGTGGGGTGTGGGGTGTAGGTTTTTACCGATTCTCATCTGGTCAATTACCTAATTTTCAGAGAAAAAGTCCCGGAATTTTCCCCCGATCACTCCCAGATCTGGTACTTTTTGATTGACAAAAAGTCTAAAAGTCTTACCCAACAAGGTTTTAAGATTTATTCAGCCAGCCCTATTTAAGAGCCAATTTTAAAGGCTTCTAGAAATAAACTATAGGTGATACCAATTTTTAGTAAATTGAAAGATTCTCGCAGAATCGGTGCGGGTTTAGCCTGAGAACTTTTTCGGTAAACAATCCGGCTAATCGCCTCCGTAAACAGCACTAATAAACCGGCAGCGGTGACATCCCATTGAGCAGTTTGTCCAGCAGTGGTGACAATTGCCTGACCTGCAAAAGTTCCAAATAAAACACAAATTATCTGTAGGGAAATCCGCCGCCAAGGATTACCAAAAAAGCTATTAAATCGACTGCTGGTGACATTAGCCAGTGTACTTAAACGGGTGCGTTGCATGGCCATATTTATTTAGAAGTAATACGATTAAGAAGCCACAAAGAAGTAACGATACCAGTAAAGTGAGCGAGAATTGTATTAGTATTAGCCTGCACAATTAACAGGTCAACCGAATTAACAAATTGACTGGGGTTAGAGGCAACATTAAAAGTACCTTGGGGAACATTGAGGGATTTAATTAAGACGATTCCCGCTAACGCTTGCGCTCCCAAAATCGTTAAAAACATCCCGATAATATTAGCGATTAAACCCTGACGGATTAACTGAATAGTATCGGATTTTTTCGGGCGACTATCTTGATCACCCCTCAACATTTGACGGGCAATTTTCATGTAACGAGAGGAAAAGAAAATGGCAACCACCAAGAAACCAGCCCCACCAATGGCACATAAAACACCGATTTCAATGCCAGAAGTGCGTTGTCTCGTCCCTAATAAACTAGCGGTAGCAATGAGTAATAAAACCCCTGAAATTACGCCCAGGACAATCTGCGTCCAAAAACCGATTCTTCCCTGACGTAAAAGGATATTAGCAGCCCGTTGGACGGCCGGAGGCAAGGAATAAAGATCAGAATCTCTAGGGGTGGATATATTGGTAATTTCTGACTGTTTGTCTCTCATCGAAAAACTGGGTCTGAAACCCCGCCCTTTAGCGATAGCGGAGGGCGGCTTTATATGAGTTAGTGAGAAACAATTAAACCGTTAGAA
>MTBT01000264.1 GCA_002282935.1 Microcystis sp. LSC13-02
CCCGGGTCGCGTCAACCCCATTCAGCGACCATTCTAAAAAGGTGGCGTGGTGAGGAATCGCCGTCCGTTTTACGGCGGCGAGGATGTCAAGGGAAATCCGACATCGGGCAATCGCAGCTGGATTGCAACTGCTCAATGAAGACGAGATAGAACAAGAAATTGCTGCACGTCGAGGGGGATGCAGTGAGTCATAAGAAAGCCTACATAGACTCTGGCGTACTCATTACTGCTTTCCAAGGCATCCAATCAGCCAGTATCAAAGCCTATCAAATTCTCAACGATGAAAATCGGCAGTTTGCCTCAAGTCGATTTGTTCAGTTAGAAGTATTGCCTAAAGCAACTTTTAACAAGCAACAAGAAGAAATAGAATTTTACGAAACATTTTTTCTGGCTGTTAATTACTGGGCAACTGACTTAGAAAAAATTATACAGAATGCTCATGAAATTGCTGGCACTTACGGTTTAGCGGCGATGGATGCACTTCATGTTGCTGCTGCGCTACAAATTCAAGCTGATGAACTAATCACCACCGAAAAGCAAACCAAACCAATGCACCTAGTCAGGGAAATTCAGATTGTTTCAATCTAGTGTGACCGCTGAAGGGGTGACAACGAGTTGCTTGTCATACTAAATCCAGTTATTAAAAACTGATTATGTATTCCCCCTTTTGCATGAGTGCATGAGTAGAAAACGGGTTTCTCCAAGAAACCCGTTTTCTGTGCGTTACTCAGTCTCAACTTAGTTGGGGTTTAACAACCTTTCTAGATTTTGTTCACAGTTCTCTTTATGTGAGAGAATATTTAATTGTTTAGAAAGATGTAAGGCTTTTTGCCAGTGATTAATAGCTGATTTAAGATCATGGGTTTTTTCTTCAAATTCAGCCAAAATAATTAAAGTCTCTAGCTCTATATATCGTTCTCCAATATCGAGGGCAATATCTAAAGCTTGCTTAAGATATTGATAGGCTAGATCATCCTTTCGAGTGATACTATAAATTTCTCCTAGTCCAGCGCAAGCATGGGCAACACCTGCTACATCTGAAATAGCTAAAGCTCTTTTCTTTTGTTGTTTAAAGTATTTTTCAGACTCCTCAAAATTTGCTTGTTGCCCATAAATTGAGGCTAAATTTCCCAAGGAGAAAATAATTCCTGCTTCATCGGTTAGTTGCTCAGATAAATTAAGACTTCTTTGAGTATAATATATAGCTTGATTCAAATCATTGATTCGCCGGTATGCTTCTCCTAAATTTCGTAAAGCCATTGCTTGATAAATAAGGTTTTTAATTTTTTCTGCCCATTTTAAGTATTTGTCTAAGCAAGCAATAGTCTGGTCAATTTTTCCCTGATAACCATAACAATTACCCAGATTTAAATAAGCAACATTAATAATCTCAAATTTTTCGTCACAATCGGGAAGAATATCGGCTAGATTTAAAACTTCATTCAGTCCTATTTCAGCGTTTAAATATTCACCTTTTATTCCATCAATTGTGGCTATGTTTACTTTTCCTCTTGCCTTCCAAAGAGTATTGTTTAATTGCTCGGCTAAAGATAACATTTTATCCGCATAATTTTTTGCTTGGTCTAATTGTCCTAATTCTCGATACATATAACCGAGTTCACTTAAACAGAGAAAATCAGTTTCAGCGTCAAAATTTCCTAATAATCCCTTACACAGTTTTATGGCATTTTCGTAGTGCCCCCAGATGCGTAATTGCTTGTGCAAGGGGAAAGAAGTTGGATCATGAATTTCTAAAGGTAAAGAAAACAAAGATTTAGCCTCTTTGTACCAACCTAATTGACATAGACAGAGAAATGCTTCCACATAACGACTTGCCCGTTCTTGAATAGAGAGCTTCTGTCCGATTTTATCATTAATATGGCGTTCATAACCAATTAAATGCCAGATAAATGCGCCAAAATGTGCTTTTTCAAAATGACTTCCTGTCGCCGCTAAAATTTCCCCTTTTTGTTTAACTTGAGCGAGTTCTCCAAAAACAGTAAAATCAATACTTTTGAAATGTTCTTTAACTCTTAATTGAGGAGATTTAAAATCATTCATGATTTGGGTTTCCTTCTTTTCTTTGGGTAGATACTAGCTTCTTGAAAGCAACATTGCGAATTAAACTATGCTGTTTGATATGTGGTTCATATCCCGGTTGTTTTTGAGTTTCTACTAAATAACGGTTAAACAAGGTAAAAAGAGCTAGGTCTAAATCTTGTTCCTCGTATTCTGAAAACAATTGAAGATTTTGAAACCACGCATTTTTAAGTTCAAAAGATGAATAAGTGGAACCATAGATAAGCAATAAATAAGCAGTTTCAAAAGTGTTTTCAAGTCGCTCTATTGTTCTTTCGATTTCCTCCTCTAACAGTTGTTTTCGTAAGTTTTTGGTCATTAAGTTAACTTTGTAATAATCATCAGCATTGGCTTTTTGAGCTTCATCAATCATTTCTCTTAATCGTCGAAATCGGGATTTATTTTCCTCATAATAAGTGCCGATATCTCCATTCAGTCTTTCAATAATATCACCGGAAATTAAGCGGAGAGCAAGAGGGTGTCCTTCATAAAGTTTTCCGATCTCTTTGAGGTAAGCAAGGTTACGTCCATGAAGAATTAATTCGACTTCTGCTTGTTGAAATAAACGGTCAAATAACTGTAAACTTTCCTGATCTTCTAATCCCATTAATGGCTGAATATGCCAATATTGATCTTGACTAAAAGTTTCAAAATCTTCAGGCTTATCCTGCGAAGTTATCACAATTCGAGTCTGACAATCTTCGGCTTCTAATATCTTTTGAAAAAACCCTCGCCAGAGGGGGTCTTTAAAGCGATTACTGCCATCTTGTTTTTCTCCTTGTAAAAGATTTTCCATTGAATCAAACCAAATCAATCGACGATTATTGCTCAGATGATTAACCAGTTGAGTTAATAATTGTTCTGGGTTTTTTGCTTGTCTTGCCGTAACAGGTTCATCGCCACGATTGAGTAAATCAATAGCTGTGCTGATAAAGTTTTGTGCTTCTGATTGCGACTGTTGATCCTCCGGTTGATTAAACCCATCAAAATCAATAGGCAGTTCAGGAGGAAAACCTTCTTGACACAAAGCTAAGGCCAATTTGTAGGTGAGGGCAGTTTTCCCAATACCTGTTATTCCTGTAATCACCACAATGCGACAATCGCCTCTTAGTTTTTCAAGTAAATCACTTTGAAGAGACTCTCGCCCCACCCAAATAGGCTCGATGTTTTGAGTCAGTTTTTGCAAAAGATTATCTAGGTCGGCGACTTTTGAAGGGTCAATATTCAAAGCTCGACAAAAGGCGAAAAAACCTTCCGATTGAATGTTTTTACCCCTCAAAAATCGATCTAAAGTCTCTGGTGAGCAGGAATTGGCATAGGAAAATCGGTAATCCAGATCTTCTACCCAGTCTATACGAGGTTGACAAAATTGACTAGCTTCCTTACATAAATGCTCTCTAGTCCAGCCTTCTTTTTGTTTTTGCGCCCATCGGGTTTTGACTTGCTCAAGTCCCGCTACGGAGAGTTTTAACTTCATTGCTCTCTATTCAATCTACATAAGTTTATTTCTCTATTATTGATCAATTATCCCCCGGAATTCTCATTTTTTGAAAAACTTTCTCTCAATCTGACTAAGTACATATCAGCTATTTGCTCAATTATAGGTATAGGAAGCCATTCAAGCTTTCTAATTCTTTCTAATTCCAGCTTCTTTAACTTTTTGCGCCCAAAAATCATCGTTTTGCTTGCTTCTCCCTAGAAAATCTAAGGATTTCTATGGCTTTACTCCCAATGAAGAGAGCCTCATTGCTCGTTGTCCTCTTCCTAAGGGTAGCAAAATGGCTATTTCTCAAATAATCAACCAAACCAATGGTAAACAGTTTACCTCATTATCATCTACATCGGTGCGGCTACTGTCGTCGGATGGAGTCGATGTCAATCACTTATTTAGTGGTCAAATACGCGAGCGTCACTATGAGCAACTTTCTTGTTGGCTTGATTTAAAACCAAACGAGGAAAAGGATTCAACGGCACAAACCTTTGAAACGCTAAAGACCACAAATTACACACAAAAAGATCCTCTATTCACTTTAAGGACTGTCCGAAGAATGTTACAGGATAACGGCTTTCTTTTTGTCTATGATATATCCCAAACCCCTAATATTGAGCAATCTGTGAAGAGCCTGTTTTCTTGTGCTGGATTTATTGTGTTAAGTGACATTGGCAACTGCTGGATTCTTCGCAAAAGAGCCTTACTTTGTTTTGATGTGCCAAAGGTCAAAGGTTATCTGGTCAAGGAAGCGGAAACACCGGCAGAAATAGAATCTTATTTCTTATTTCTCAAGAATCGCTATCCTGATTCGCAAAATTATTGCCGAGAAATCGACGATTTATTTACTCACCAATCGGTTATTTTTCTAGCCTATCCTGAACAAAATCCCTCTCAGGTAATCGGTGTTGCACGTTATACCTATGCTCTGGCTGAATATGGCTACTATTTGCCTTGTCAACTGGCCACATTTTGTGAAGGAAAACACACAGGAAAGCATTTGATGTTACCCAAAAATGTAACAAGCGTCGGCGAAAGTCTCTCTCTATATGATAAACAGGGAACTGGCAAAATAGGAACAAGTTATCTTGTTTATCAGCAATTGATTCGAGCTATCTTGACTTACAAACATGATATTGCTCACACTGAAATCTCATACACGACTTATCTAAAAGGGGACGAAACGATTGAAGCACTGTATAAAGAACGTTTTGGATTTAAGCACACTCTACACGATAATGAAAAAGTTTGCTTAAAATATGGAACGTTTGCTGGTCAATGGTATCTCATTGAACTGGAGCAGTCGATGATTAAGCATCAGTACCACAACGCTGACCAAATTTTTCATAAACACAAGGAAGCGTTTGCAGTGTGAAGTCTAGCTTAATAGGTTTCCGATAAATACTAGATTTTGGGAACTTAAGGTAAATTATCCTGAAAATTGGCTATATCCTTAAGTGTCCCGAAGTCGATCTCAGCTTTAGATGTCATATTCCTTACTCTATAAGGGTTTGAGGCTATTTTAAATTGATACCAGTTTGGGTAAATTCCCAAATTATTCTCAAGCTATACTGGCATACTAGATGCGGCCTGTTCAGCCGAAACTTAGAAATAAGGGGATGACTGGCTTTTGTCGAGTAACCGATAGGGTAGAGTTAGCACTTTACCTGAATTAATTGTATAGTTTTGGTTTGTCATGTATCAACAACAAGTTCAACTTTTGGGAAATCCTCTAACGCTTAAAGTCAGTAATCCAGATATTAATCAATCCTGTAATATTATTGGAATTGATAATAATGGAGAAGGGAAATCTTTATACGTCTATAATGTTGTAGCGGATGCGTTAGAATCTAATAAACGCAATATTGAAGACTTAATCAAAGAATATGAAAGACGGACAAATTTTGTCTTAAAAGCATTGATTATGTTATCTGATGCTGTAGTTTGGATTTTAGCCACTGTGATGAATATTGTTACCTCTATCTTCGGAGGAGTTGGTGGTGCTGGACTTTATGGCATCATTTTTGTCTTAATTATCCTTGCTTTGTTGGCAATGGCATGGATTTATGCTTTAATGGTAATTCTACCTCTTATGGCAATTTCTTATGGTACTAGACTGTGGTTAGAACAAGTTTCTAAAAAAGCCATAGAACAATTAAGCAGAGACGCAAGAGAGGTGGCGCGTAAATCTTTAAAAGGAACTCAAGCACCCTTACAATTACCAGAAGATAACTGATTATCTGCGCCATAACTTACCCTTTTGAATCACTAAATAGGAGAATAAAATGAACAATTCCTGGCAAGACTTTTTTACCTTTCGGAAAATGGTTAGTATTACCATTATCAAGTTTCTCTATATCTTAGGCTTGTTTCTGATTACCCTAGGAGGTTTAGGCGTACTATTTCAGCAACCCTTAGCAGGAATCGCTACTTTAATTATTGGTAATTTATACTGGCGAATTTTCTGTGAAGCATTGATTATTGTTTTTAGTATTCACCAAGAATTAGTCAAGCTTAACAGTAAGTAATGTTTTCATTAATTGACCATCTTGCGAATTAAAAATCATGAGAAAAATCAACTTTATCTTATCTATTTTTATCTTGAGTCAGCTAGGGTTTAGCTTACCAGTTAAAGCTCAATCTCGCTGTCAAGCAATCATTAATTCTATTGTCAATGAATTGAAAGCTAAAGGGGTTAGAAGGGTGATAGTAGAAAAAGGGACTGTAACTAATCAGGGGAATCCAACTAACAGAACTAATGAAATTAGTTTCGCATTAAGCCCTTATAATGAAAGCTATACATCTCTTGATACAAGAAGTGATAGGATTGTTTCAAACATTATGGCTTCTGGTGTTTTAATGAAAAGTTATGCAGATAGAATCGTATCTAATTGTCAAGATATTGCCGTTGTAATTTTCGGTGCTGATCAGTCAGATTGGTTAATAGACTTTGCTATTCAATCCAATGGCAAAACTCGCCCACGAGATTGTATTCCTTCTGGTAGTAATTTAACTGCTAATTGGAATCAGACGTATTGTCATTAAGCTTCTAAAACTCTTAATTAACCTCAAATATTTTTCATTAATTTAGCAAAAACTATGAAAATTACTCATTTATTTTTTCTCACCTATCTTGTCAGTCTAACCAGCTTAATCTTACCCGTAAATGCTCAAACATGGCATCGTCATCAAGAAAATAACTATCGTAATGTGGTAGCTATTGTTAAACCTCATCGGAGTGGATATTGTAACAACCATTTTATTCGACAAGATGGCCGTGTTTATGACGCAAGAAAGGGAACTCGTGGAAGTTATTTAATTGTTGATCAAGTCGTCTCATTAACAGGTGTTATTAACACCAATAATAGAGGTGATAAAATTTGGCAAGTTTTCTATCAACCCTCACGCACAACCATGTGGTTACATGACTGTGATTTATCTATTCCTCAACTCGTTGATTAATTAACAATAACCCAGAGGTTTAAACATGAAAACAATTCAAAATTCAATTCATCGTATGATTGCTAATAGAGAGCAAATTTGGCAACAATATGATCGGGCTGATTCTAATCGAAAAGACCTAAGTAAACGCTTTGCTAACTATTATAGTAATCCAAGTAAAGTCACGACTATTTCTTCTTTAACTTCTCAACAATTACCCCCTGCTGAAATTGAAGCTTGTCTAGATAAATTAGAAGAAACAGACCGTAAAATTAACCAAGAAAAGGCTAACATAGAAGACTTTAAAAATGATATAGAGTCTTTAAAAATTAAAGCCCGTAACCTAATCATTGGGCTAGGTGTAGGAGGGGCTTTCTTGTTGTTTACTTTGTTTATCTTTATTAAAGGTAACTCCTCTGATGACTCTAATTCTTCTCAACTGTATCAGTTAAATGCTCAAAAAAATGTTTTAAAATTATCTAAACAAGGAGAATAATATTTATGTTTTGGAAACAACAAATTGAAGGGTTAAACCAAAAAATTGAACAAAGTAGTCAACGCATAACCGACTATTTAAGCTTTTGTGCTTCTTTGTTCAATCATGGTAAATTAAACGGCGAACAATTACCTAATTATTTTGGAAAATTTCTCCAAGATAGCTATCTATCGACTCAATCCTATTTAGAACAGCAACCATTGGAAATAATAGGAAGTTGGCAAGATTCCCGTTGGCAAACTTGGAGCATTACCGATAAATTATCATCTTCATTAGAGCATACAGAATTAATTCGTATCGGTCAATTTGTTGAACAAAGACCAAGCAATAATACTTTTTGTGTTCCCGAATTTACTCCTTTTGTTGGTGGGAATAAAACTATTATTATTCGCTGTGGCAATAATACCCGTAATACGGGACTAGAATTACTGCAATCTCTTGTGATTCGTACTGCTATTTTACTTCCTTATCAAATACGTTACACTTTCTGCGATCCTGTTAATAATGGGGGTGCATTTTTAATGCGTCGTTCCCTTCCTGAAGCTTTAATTAGAGAAAATAGTGGCGAAGTTTATCGAGATTTATTAGAAGTAACTCAAGATATTCGTCGCGTCAAAGAAACCTATTTAGATCCTCAGTCTCCTGCCTTACATTTACTCCCCCCAGATATTCGAGTCAATGAAAGATTTGAAGGCATTTTTGTCGCAGATTTTCCTAAACGATATGACCGTAGAGATATTGAAGAATTACAAAAAATTGGTAATAGTGGACCCGAAGCAGGAAAATATGTATTTATTCACTATAATCAAGATATTGATCTGCCTAGAGATATTAATATGAGTGGATTTGAAAATGCCGTTTATATTGATCTCAACAAACAATTAAATACAGCAACATCTTGTCAACTTCAATTTCAACCGGATAGTATTCCTGCAGCAGATTTACAAAAACAATTACTTGATAAAGTTAAACAAGCTAAACCCCCCGAAAGAAAATTAGATTGGGATGATATAGTAGGCATTGATCCGCAAAATTGGTGGAATTATAGTAGTGAAGAATGGATAACCACACCTATCGGTGGAAGAGGAAGTTCTGATCAATTAAATATTTGGTTTGGTAAAGATAGCGAAGGTCATCAATGCGCTCATGGTATGCTAGGAGCAATGACTGGATCAGGAAAATCTACCCTGTATCATGGGCTTATTTTAGGCTTGGCAACTCGTTATAATCCCTCAGAATTAAGATTCTATCTCATCGATGGCAAATATGGCGTAGAATTAGCCCCCTATCGCAATTTGCCCCATACCGAAGTAGTTTCCTTACATTCCTCCCCTGAATTATCCCGTAGTGTTTTAACTGAATTAATCGCCGAAAAAGAACGACGTAACGCCTTATTTAAAAGATTAGGAGTGTCAGAATTGGCAGGTTATCGCCGCCTAGGACAACCAGAGGGCAAAATGCCCCGTATTCTTCTAATTATTGATGAATATCAGGAGTTATTTTTTAACGACAAAGATGATACTGCTTCAAGTCAACTGCTGATTTTAGCCCAACAGGGGCGAAGTGCGGGTATTCATATGTTACTCGCTTCCCAAAGGTTTGGGGCTGAGGGAATGCGGAATCAAACGGGAATTTTGGGTAATATTCACCTGAGAATGGGGATGCAGATGTCAAAAACAGAAATTCAAGCCTTAACAGAATTTGGGAAACGAGGAAAACAATTATTAATGACCTGTGATTTGCCGGGGAAAATTGTTATTAATGACCGTAGTGGCGATGATAACTCTAATTATTTTGGGAAAGTGGCATTTATCGAAAAATCTCGCCGAGATATGATCATTAACGCTTTATCTCAAAAAGCTCATCAACTTTCCCCAGAAGATTACACAGAAGCAGTGGTTTTTGATGGAGATTCTCAGCCTAATTTAGCAGATAATCCTCAATTACGTCATATTTTAGATTACGGTAAATGGTTGTCCCCTACTGAATGGGAAAATATTGCGAGAATGCCTTTTTATAAAGGAGGATTAGGCATTTCTGACTGGTTTAGTGCAGAAAACCCTCTCTTAACATGGCTAGGGCAAGAATTCAGTGTGAGGCAACAAGCAAGGCTGATATTACGCCGTCGCCCCAGTGAAAACGTTATAGTTATCGGTGGAGACTATAATACAGCCCGTTATGGAATTCTATCGGCTATTTTGACCAGTCTTGCCATTAATGGCAATCTTCAACAAACTCGTTTTGTTGTGGTAGATCGCAGTGTACCTGGTACACAATGGCATTTAGCATTGGAAGAAGTATGTCAGATTGTTCTAAAACCTTTGGGCTTTACGACGGCATTTAACCGAGAAAATCGAATTATTACGGCAATTTTGAACAATTTAATTGTTCAACTTGACGAAAGAAACCAACTCAGTGAAGCAGACTTGATGACTCAACCTTCTATTTTTGTCATCATGACAGAATTAGATAGAGTAGATGATTTAAGACGGAGTAATGAGCAGTCTTACAGCCCAGAAAGTCACTTAACTACTCAAATTAAGCGATTATTGAAAGAAGGACCCACTAAAGGTATTCATCTCATCCTCAGTTTTTCAGGGATCAAAGCTTTCTCTAATGTCCTTGATATTCGGCGAAGTTTAGCTTATTTTCGCCATAGAGTCGCCTTACAGATGTCAGAAGATGATTCTTTTACCTTTGTTAGTGATCGCCAAGCTTCACGCTTACAAGCCGATGGAGATGTTCCCATTAAAGCCCTTTATCGGGATACGGATAGCGATCGCACTACTCTTTTTAAACCTTATAGTACGGAATCTACCCCCGAATTTAAGCAACAACTAGAGAAAATTGCCAATAGTTTGATCAAAAGAGCTTAAAGCTTAATTTAACAATGGATGACTCATTTTTACAACTCAAACACTTTCAACAGACCCTCGAACAATTCCATGATCGCGTTCAATCGGCGTGGCGAGAAGTGGAAACCACCTATGAGGATCTTTCCCCCCATTGGCAAGACCAAAAACGACAAAAACATGATGAAATGTGGCTTGATTTGCAAGAAAAGACTAATAATTATTATAGTCGCCAAATTCCCACCTATAATGATTTTTTAAACCATAAATTACAAGTATTAGAGAGGTATTTAAACGGTGGATAATTCCCGAAAAACAGCCCTTTTAGCCTATCAAACTGCACTCAACCAATATTATCTGATTTTAAGTGAAGAATTGGAATTTCTCGATACGGCATGGCGATCGCTTGATGAAGTTTTTCAAGGATCAGCCGCCGAAGAATTTACAGGTTTTTGGACAAGAACCTTAGCAGAAATGGAAGATTCAAGGCTAGAAGTTCAGAAAATCCTCAATTTTCTCCAAGAAATCCCCGATAAATCTTAATCATTATGACTATTCAAGATCCGCGTATTCTCATTACCCTTCTCAATGACTTAATTGAAGAACTTAGATACTGGAAAATAACCACCCGTGATACCCTAGATCAAATGTCGTGGCATCAAAGACAAAGCGAAGAAAAAGTCAGTCAAGCCCTGTATCATGCTTCAATTATTCAAGATCAGGCTAAAAATGATCAAAAATTAGTTGATCAAGCTAATGATGAAGTTACTAAATTGTTATCTAATTGTTATCAAGTCTTAGAAAAAGCTCAACAAAATTTGACAGCAGCTCAAAATACCCAAAATCAGGCGCAATCAACCTTAAATCATTGGCAAACTCAG
Organism: Microcystis sp. LSC13-02; assembly: GCA_002282935.1. GTDB lineage: Bacteria > Cyanobacteriota > Cyanobacteriia > Cyanobacteriales > Microcystaceae > Microcystis. The sequence continues at coordinate 11,239 of MTBT01000264.1, forward strand.
CTAAATCTTGCGTTAGCTTGGTTAGAAAGGGCAGAAGCCCGATTACAAAGTGCCATAAACGAAAGACAGCAAGCAGAATTTACTTTACGCAGTGCAGAATCTGAATTACAAAGCGCACAATCCGCCCTCACCAGTTGCCAAAATTCAGGCTATACTGACAAAGATGGACGATATCATGCGCCCAATTGTTCTGGTCAGCAAGCTAAGGTTAGTCAAGCCCAAAATGCGGTTCAAGCTGCAGTCCAACGCTTAAATAAAGCCATTGAAGAAGAAAAAGCAGCAAGGGAAGAAGTCGCACGAGCGCAAGCTAGGGTTAATTGTTGTCGAAATGCCATCGGATATGCTCAAACAGCCGTCTATCAGGCGAATATTACTTTAAATTATGCCCATAATGCCCTGAGTTTTGCCGAACGCAGTTTAGAAAATGCGGATGCCGCTAGACGGGAAGTTAATAGAGCGCAATTAGAGGCAAGCAATGAGCAAGAAATGGCAGATTTAATGTCTTTAGCCGTAAATAATGCTTACAATTTCACCGAAGAAGCCCGAAATGATTTCAAAGGAGCGGAAAAGCAAGGAAACTCCGCTCAATGTTTAGAAATTGGGGTAACAAGAGAAATAGAATATCGAGTAGAAAGTCTGATTGAATTCAACCGTCCCTTTCAATTTTAGTGATTTTTGGAGGATAAAAAACGATGGAAGATATTGTCTGGAAGATGCAGCAGCGATCACGCAGCGTGCAAGACTATCGTAAAGATATTCGAGGCCTATGGCAAGATGAGGCTGCCAAAACCCTTAACCGTCGTTATCTTGACCCCCATGAAGACGACGATCAGAAAATGATAGAATTTTTGCAAAAACAGGTACAAGGCTTAGAAAAAACCAATAAGGAGTTGGTTAAAGCCAAAGATTATGCTTTAGAGGCTGAACGCTATTCCCAACAAGTTGAACATTTCTTAGAACGAGAAAAACAAGAAGTTAAACAAGCTTATCATTCTTATGATCGATCTATCGAATATTACGGCTTAACTCAGGCAGAATTACCTAATATTCACAGATTAATTCAACAAGCCAATCGCAGTTGTAACTAAAAATATATTTATATTACGAAATTTTCTTGAAATGAATGTCCAATCAATATCTATCTTAGACAAGAAAAAAGATGAATAACTAAGAGAATAAAAACAATGTCAAGTTACCAGAATATCAAAACTATTTTTTCCCAGAAATCATTTTTAGCTATTGCGGCTGAAACCTATGAAAGCTATAAAACAGAAACAGGTGGCATTTTTTTAGGAATTAGAACTCCTAATAAATGGTATATTTTAGAAACCTTAGACTCGGGGCTAAATCCTATCTTTCGTCCCGGCTATTTTGAGTATGATAATGCTTATATCAAACACCTGTCTAACAAAATTGCCAGATTTTATCGAGAACCCATAGAAGTTCTTGGACTATGGCATAGACATCCGGGTAGTTTTGATTACTTTTCCTTAACTGATGATACAATTAATAAAAAATATGCTTCTCAACATTCTGAGGGAGCTATTTCTGCCTTAGTTAATTTTGATCCATTTTTTCGATTGACTATGTATCATGTTTCTCTCCCTTCTCAATCTGATTTACGACCCCAATATACTAAGCTTTCTATACAAATTGGAGATCAATTAATCCCCAAAAATTTGCTGACTATTAAATCTTTATCCGATTATTTGTCAATCTAGTTCCATAAGTATTAACTTTTTTAACACTTAACTTAATTGACGGTGAATAGATTATCAAGCTATAATCCTAAAAAGTGAAATTTCAGACTATGCCCAATCTCAATACCAGTCCTACCGTCAAAAAAAGAATTTTGCTCTTCTTAGAAAGACTATTAACTCATGTTAATAAGGAATCACGAGATCACAAGTATTGGTCAAATCAACTATCCGTCAGGTGGCTCGAAGAAGGTGTATCACATCCTAAGCTAATTGTCAACACAACTTTAAGAATATTAACAGATTTTTGTCAGGGAATTACTAAGCAAAAGTTAGGGGCTACCATTACTGTTGAACAGATGAGAAATGACCTTAAGGTTTTACAAGAATGGAAAATACTAATAGATAATAGAGTCAAAACTAAAGGCACGGCAAATTTGCACTTTACCCTAAATCTTTGGCATTCATCGACAGAAGAAAATTTGAAAAAATTTGAGGAAGAATGGGATAAGCGTAAATCTCCTGGTCCTCAAAACTCATCAATTAAAACAGAAATAAATTATGATAATTTCGGATTGATTCCTGATATTTCTCAGATTTATGGTAGAGAGAAAGAACTGGTATTATTAAAACAAAAGTTTTTTCAAAATAGTCCCCCGTGTAAAATTATCGGAATTTTAGGAATAGCAGGAATCGGAAAAACATCTCTTGTCTGTAAACTGATTGAGCAAATTCAAGAGGAATTTCACCATGTTATCTATTGGTCTTTTTTGAATCCCCCTTTATCCCTAAAATTTATTGAAAATACAAGCAATATTATTTCCCAAAATATCAGTTTTAAGACAGAAGATAAATTTAAAATAAAACTGGTAAAATTGATCAAGATACTAGCCAAATATCGTTGTTTATTATTTTTAGATAATATTGATGCCATTATTGAGCATGAAAACTATGGAGAATATAGGGAAATTTTACAAGCAATTGGTCAGTCAAAGCACAACAGCTGTTTAATTATAACCAGTCGAAAAATTCCTCAAGAACTTGAATCGTTAGCAGGAAATAAGACTTCAACCTATTTCCTGGAGTTACAGGGACTTGACTATCAAACTGGAAAGCAAATTTTTGGAGATATTGACACCTTTCATGGTACAGAGGATGAATGGCAATTTTTAATTCAACAAGTCTGTCATGGCAATCCTTTATTTATCAAATCTATCGCTCTTCATATTCAACAGGTTAATCATAATAACCTCTCGGATTTTTTAGAAAAAGGTAATCTTCTTATAAAAGATATTGAGTTTATTTTTAATTCTTACTTTCAGCAACTATCTGATTTAGAAAAAGCGATTCTTTTTGAGTTAGCGATTAATCGAAATCCAGTTTCTTTGTCAGAACTAAAACACAATATTATCATTGAACCTGACGGTAAAAATATTCAAGAAGGAATTAGAACATTATCTACCAAAATTCTCTTAGATAAAGAAGATGACTACTTTACACTACATCCTTTATTGATTGAATATTTCACTCAAAAAATTATTACCATAGCAACAGAAGAAATCAAAACTCAAAATTTCCAATTATTAAGAAGTAACTCCCTGACTAAAACTACTGTTCCAGATTATGTAAGAAAGATTCAAATTAATGTTATTTTACACCCAATAATTAAGAACTTAATCCATAATTTTCAAGAAAATAATGTGGAAAGCCAACTAATTGAGTGTTTAAAGACATTAAAACATGAACCTTCTGGACAAATTGGTTGCATTACTGGCAATATTATTAACTTACTTAATATACTGAAAAAAGGTAATTTAAGAGACTACGATTTTTCCCATATCCCTATTCGACAAGTCGATTTCTCAAACATTAGACTCAACCAAGTAGATTTTTCATATTCACAGTTCTCTGATTGTATTTTTCCTCAAACCTGTGGCAGTATTTTATCAATTTCTTGTAGTCAGTTTGATCGCTATCTTCAAAGAGAATATCTTTTAGCAACTGGTGACAGTCATGGGATGATTTACCTCTGGAAAGTCAAACAAGACGGAAAATTAGAATTAAACAAAAGTTTTCCTGCTCACGGAAGCTGGGTGTGGTCAGTAGCATTAAATTCCGAGGGACAGTTACTAGCAAGTGGGGGACAAGACGGAATTGTAAAAATTTGGTCTATTATAACAGATATATCTATAAATTGTCACTCTTTGCCCGATCCTTCTCAAAAACATCATGCTCCTATTAGATCAGTTACTTTTAGTGCTGATAGTAAGTTTTTAGCGACAGGAAGTGAGGACAAAACCATCAAAATATGGTCAGTTGAAACCGGAGAATGTCTCCACACCCTTGAAGGACATCAAGAACGAGTAGGTGGTGTTACTTTTAGTCCAAATGGTCAACTTTTAGCCAGTGGGAGTGCTGATAAAACCATCAAAATATGGTCAGTTGACACAGGAGAATGTCTCCATACTCTTACAGGACACCAAGATTGGGTTTGGCAAGTTGCCTTTAGTTCCGATGGTCAACTTCTAGCCAGTGGTAGTGGGGATAAAACCATTAAAATATGGTCTATTATAGAAGGAAAATATCAAAATATTGCTACTTTAGAAGGACATGAAAACTGGATCTGGTCAATTGCTTTTAGTCCGGACGGTCAATATATAGCCAGTGGGAGTGAAGATTTTACCCTGCGATTATGGTCAGTTAAAACCAGAAAATGTCTTCAGTGTTTTAGGGGATATGGCAATCGGTTATCATCAATTACTTTCAGTCCCGATAGTCAATATATCTTGAGTGGTTCTATAGATCGTTCGATCCGATTATGGTCTATCAAAAACCATAAATGTCTTCAACAGATTAATGGTCATACTGACTGGATCTGTTCAGTAGCTTTTAGTCCCGATGGAAAAACATTGATAAGTGGAAGTGGAGATCAAACGATTAGATTATGGTCAGGGGAAAGTGGCGAGGTGATTAAAATTTTACAAGAAAAAGATTATTGGGTTTTATTATATCAAATTGCGGTTAGTCCGAATGGTCAATTGATTGCTAGTACCAGTCACGATAACACCATTAAACTTTGGGATATCAAAACAGATGAAAAGTACACTTTTTCCCCAGAACATCAAAAGCGAGTGTGGGCGATCGCTTTTAGTCCCAATAGTCAAATATTGGTGAGTGGTAGTGGAGATAATTCTGTTAAGCTTTGGTCAGTTCCGAGAGGATTTTGTCTGAAAACTTTTGAGGAACATCAGGCCTGGGTATTATCAGTCGCTTTTAGTCCTGACGGAAGATTAATAGCAACTGGTAGTGAAGATCGAACTATTAAACTCTGGTCTATTGAAGATGATATGACTCAATCTTTGCGGACTTTTACAGGTCATCAAGGAAGAATCTGGTCTGTTGTCTTTAGCTCTGACAGTCAACTATTAGCCAGCTCAAGTGATGATCAAACGGTCAAACTTTGGCAAGTCAAAGATGGTAGATTAATTAATAGTTTTGAAGGTCATAAGTCTTGGGTATGGTCAGTGGCCTTTAGTCCCGATGGGAAGTTACTAGCAAGTGGGGGGGATGACGCAACAATCCGAATTTGGGATGTTGAAACAGGTCAACTTCATCAACTCCTGTGTGGACATACTAAAAGTGTGAGGTCAGTGTGTTTTAGTCCCAACGGTAAGACATTGGCCAGCGCAAGTGAAGACGAGACGATTAAACTTTGGAACCTGAAAACAGGAAAATGTCAGAATACTTTACGCTCTCCCAGACTTTATGAACAAACAAATATTACAGGAGTAGAAGGGTTGAATTATGAAACGAGCAACACAATGAAAATTTTAGGAGCTTTTCTGTCACGTTGAAAAGAAGATTTGACATCCTCGCCGCCGTAAAACGGACGGCGATTCCTCACCACGCCACTTTTTTAGGGTGGTCGCTGAACGGGGTTGACGCTTCACC
>MTBT01000265.1 GCA_002282935.1 Microcystis sp. LSC13-02
TCGCTATCTGCGTCAACCCCATTCAGCGACCACCCTAAAAAAGTGGCGTGGTGAGGAATCGCCGTCCGTTTTACGGCGGCGAGGATGTCAAAATCAGCTACTTACATGGGTATTTTATCAATTTTCTGTGGCTTTGGTTCGCTTAAATTCTGGAAATTTTGCCATCTTGACACATGGTTTGTTAGCCTTCGTAGTGCAACCCTGTAGACGATTGGCGACTTTCTAACAAGATTAATTACTTAACCACTGACTGGAACTTATGAATTTATCGGGGGCAAAAACTTATGGTCTGCACAGAATGCAATGACGCACCATCTAATGGTAACTATGGGCTTTCACGAACTTATAATTTGAGATATAAAGATTATTCCCGTAATATCATTCTCACTGATTACGGATTAGTCGATGATCTTTGTCGCGATTTTTGCCAACAAGCTCGTTCTAATGTTGAAACCGTTGCCCAGTTTATCGATGATAACTTCAAAAAACCACTAGATAGATATGAAGCTATCATTAATGTTGGCAGAATAAATGGTTCCTATGAGCCTGCTGGATGGGGACATAAAACTAAACGGGCTTTATTTGGACAAAGAGAAATTAATGGTAGAAACCGTTCTTATGGAACTGATATCACAGTAGTAGCTCATGAATTTTGTCATGGTTTAATTGGGCCACTTGAGTCTCCGCAAGAAAATCCACTTGAAGAATCTTTTTGTGATATATTTGCGGTTTTAGTGCGTAACTATGATAGGGATAATGGTTCTTATTGGAATAATCCTCATAATTGGCTGTGGGATGTGGGAGAAAACTTTCAAGAAGGAACCGGATCCCTGAGACGATTAGATACATTACTTTCTTTAAGGTTTACAGATGCAGGGCCTGTCTATGGACAAATACAAATAAATGATCGAACTACGGCCAAGAATTATCACGAACTTTCCTTGATTCATAGTCATGCTTTTTATCAATTTATGACAACTCATAACACTGTCATCGATGGAGAGCCTCTTTTAAATGGCGAATTTGCTCTTAAGCTATTCCGTGAAGTTCTGAAATCTATTTCTGCGCTCAACAACTTCCTCGATAGTCGTAGAGTATTTGAACAACAAGCACAGCGATTACTAGCACCCTCTCCTCATATAGAGGTTCAATTAGATGCTATTTCTCAAGCATTTATTGATGTAGGAATTGAGTAAATATTAGCCAACTAAATTGACTATTAAGCAATCGCTTGGCACTTTTTTAATGTCAGTTTTAAAAAGCCATTTAACTAAGGGATTACCATTTTGTTCCAAGCGGGCAGTTAAATTTAACTTAGTCCTCACCAATTGCATATTATTAGGGACTTTGACAATCATGTGCATAAATTTACTTCCTTGAACTCCTTTTCCCTGTGCTTTTCGATATTCCCAATCAGCCTTATATTCCCCAACTCCTGTGGCTATAATTGTTGGTTGTAATTCGGGGTATTCTAGGGCAAAATCTGTTCCTCCTAAACTTGCCTGAGCTTCCTTAAACTTAATATTGGGGGACAGGCTAACTTTACAGTTCCGCTTGATTTCCTGATTGATTTCTAACGGATATAGATCAAAAGCAATAGCCCGGTTTTGTTGATTATCGGGCAGTAAATCAACAGAAAATTTAGCTTGAGTAATTTGAAATCTATCTTCTCCACTATTACGAAGAGAACAGGCAAAACGGACTAAAAAAAATTGTGCCTCATTCTGTTTTACCTCTAACCAAGAGGGAATTGCACCAGAATAAAGTTCAGCTAATGGCCAAACTTCTGGTTGTCCGATGCTAACAGTTGGTGCATCGCTAGGCCGTGAGGGAGGTGAGATAAATCTAAAATTTTCTTCCTCAATTTCTTCGCTATCCAATTCTAGTTGTCCTTGCCAAAGAATATTCTGAATTGTTTCAGGAGTAGATAATAACATATCAATTCAATCCGTGAAGTTGTTCAATTATCAACAGTATATCGCCAAAATAGAGAAAATAAACCCAATCCTTTGGCGAAAAAATAGGATTGAGTTAACAAGATCAAAAATGGGATAGGTTAAAAACACATCCCACGGTTCCGATTAAGTCAGAACTACTGACGAATTTGTACCGGCATCACCAAATAGGTCATCTTTAAACCTCCCAAGGGGGTAAAAATAACCGGTTGGGTACTAGCATTTAACTGCATTTGGATATCATTATTGGGTAAAGCCTTCAAACCGTCCATCAAATATTTAACATTAAAGGCAATATCGCCACTTTCTCCCTGAATTGTCGCCGCCATGGACTCTTTGGCACTACCTAAATCGGGAGATTCCACCGCTAGGGATAAACGGTCATTTTCGCTATCGAGGCTAAACTTGACTAAGTTATTCTTTTGGTCCGATAAAACCGCCACTAATTCCAAACAACGGATTAATTGTTTGCGGTCTAAAACCAAAGAGCGCTCGAAGGATTTAGGAATTAACTGATTATAAGTGGGATAGGCCCCTTCTAACTTACGACTGGTTAACCTCTGTTCCCCCATTTCAAAGATGACTTGAGAATCATCCACATGCAGAGTAATAGTCTCGATATTTTGTTTTGTTGCCATCATTCTTTCCAATTCTCGCAGGGCCCGGGCCGGAATGGTGACATTAAAGCCACCAGAGGCACTTTCCACCTCCTCTAGGGGAGTTTGTACCACCGCTAAACGATGACCGTCTGTAGCGGCAAATTCTAGACAATCGACGGTTTTAGTTAAATGCACCCCCGTCAACACCTGTTTAGTTTCATCGCCACTAGCGGCAAACAATGCACCTTTTAGTCCCTCTGTCAAGGCAACTACAGGTAAATTAACAATTTCCCCATCGGCCACCGTGGGCAATTCTGGGAACTCATCGGCTTTCATGCCGCGAATTTGGAACTGTGCCGAGGCAGTTTTTAGAAAAGCGAGACTATGCTCCTCATCATTCTTGTTTTCTTCCACAGAGATAGTGATTTCCCCCTCTCCCAAACGAGAGACAATATCGTTAAGCAATTTTGCCGGCAGGGTAATTTTGCCCCCTTCCACCACCTCGGCCCGAAAACTGGTGCGAATCCCTAAACTCAAATCAAAGGCAGTCAGGCTAATTTCGCCCTTTTCCTCATCGGCACAAAAGAGAACATTTCCCAACACCGGATGGGTAGGACGACTGGCAACGGCCCGACTAACTAGGGATAAATTGCTGTTGAGTTCGCTTTGACTACTGGTAAATTTCATAGCAGGAATAGTTTTTTTGTACGCTAAAAAATAATAGCAAGAATTCCCCTGTGGAAAATCTGTGGAAAACCAGAGCTTTTTTCGATCGCTCTTTCCGGGCTAAAATCTATCAATAGCAATAACTTCGGCCATTGCTAGGTTTTTACTGCAATTCTGAAAAGATTGTGGAAAAATTGTCAACAGTGAAATTTTTGCCCTTTCTCAGCCAATTACATCAGCTGTTAACCATCAAGCTACAAGTCAAGAATAGCGAGACTTTAGCCGACCAGCGCCTTTCTTAGCGAAAAAATTGCGTTAAATGTAGGCCGGTGATCTTTAAAATGGAACAAGCAGCAGGAAGTTAACAAAACAAAGCTCTGGGCCTCCCCCAGAACCAATAGACTCAAATAGACAAGGAGACAGGATTGGTTAGCACATCTTCGTATCAAACAACAAAATCGAAAGAAATCTTTACAGCCGCTCAAAAATTAATGCCGGGGGGTGTAAGTTCCCCCGTGCGGGCCTTTAAATCCGTCGGTGGTCAACCCATCGTTTTTGAAAGCGTCAAAGGGGCTTATATTCGCGACGTGGACGGTAACGAATACATCGACTATGTGGGAACTTGGGGGCCGGCTATCTGTGGTCATGCCCATCCCGAAGTGATTGCCGCCCTCCACCAGGCCCTAGACAAAGGAACCAGTTTCGGCGCTCCCTGTGTCGAGGAAAATATTCTTGCTGAAATGGTGATTGATGCCGTTCCCAGCATTGAAATGGTGCGTTTTGTCAATTCCGGCACCGAAGCCTGTATGTCCGTCCTGCGCTTAATGCGGGCTTTTACCGGCCGGGATAAAATCATCAAATTCGAGGGCTGTTACCACGGTCACGCCGATATGTTCCTCGTGAAAGCCGGCTCTGGTGTAGCGACCCTAGGCCTACCCGACTCGCCGGGGGTTCCCAAAACCACCACTAACAACACTTTAACCGCCCCCTACAATGACCTGGAAGCGGTAAAAGCCCTCTTTGTCGAGAATCCCGACTCGATTGCCGGGGTGATTTTAGAGCCAGTGGTGGGTAATGCCGGCTTTATCGTGCCGGATGCTGGCTTTTTAGAAGGATTGCGGGAATTAACCAAGGAATACGGGGCCTTATTAATGTTTGATGAGGTAATGACCGGATTCCGCATCGCCTACGGTGGCGCTCAAGAAAAATTCGGCATCACCCCCGATTTAACCACCCTCGGCAAAGTTATCGGCGGTGGGCTGCCGGTGGGGGCCTACGGCGGTCGCGCCGATATTATGGCTATGGTCGCTCCGGCCGGCCCGATGTACCAAGCGGGAACCTTATCCGGCAACCCCTTGGCTATGACGGCGGGAATTAAAACCCTAGAGTTACTTCAGCACCCCGGCACCTACGAATATCTCGATAAAGTGACCAAATCCTTAACTGAAGGGCTACTGAAAGTGGCCAGAGATGCTGGTCATAGCGTTTCTGGAGGTCATATCAGTGCCATGTTCGGGATGTTTTTCACTGGCAACCCCGTGCATAACTATGAAGGGGCCAAAAAGGCCGATGTGGCTAAATTCGGTCGTTTTCACCGGGGAATGTTGGAAAGAGGCGTTTATCTAGCTCCTTCCCAGTTTGAAGCTGGTTTTACTTCCTTAGCTCACACAGAGGCCGATATCGAACGGACTTTGGCCGCCGCTAAAGAGGTTTTAGCAAGTTTATAGTTAATGCTGCTTCGGCCGGGAAAATTGATTGATAGAGTCTCAATTATTGATGAGTTGACATCTCCCCGCTTGCAAAAGACGGGGATTCTCAGGGGAAATTTGCCTAGAAACCCCGAACAATCGAGGGATTATTATCCCCAGCACTGTAAAACTTATCAGTCCCAGCACAGGCCGCCCCTTTTTAGTCAACCAGATCGAGGATATCAAGAGCAAGAGGTATCTAACTTGACAAAAATTACCTCGGTTTCTATAATCCTGAAACCGTCAACAAAATTGAGCGATAAATAGCTGGGCAAAAAATCAAGAAAAACAGCAAAAAAACGTAGTTCCCCCCTTGACAAATAGCCAAAACTAGGCATTAGTTAAATTTAATGATTTTTTAATAAAAACCGCCTTCTATCACCAGAAAAAGCGATTGGTAGATTTTTATCAGAGTAATGTAATCATCTTTACAACTATCGGGGATCAAAGGATGTTAGGGTGAAGGAGCGATGAGAAACCCACTTTAAGATCACCCCAATTGCTATGGCACAGATTCTCGATCCCCTCCCCAACGGCAAGAAAAATAGTATTCTTTGTTGCTATGTCAATGCGACCAGTCATATTCAAATTGTTCGCATCACCAATATTGCTAACTGGTATTTTGAAAGGGTGGTTTTTCCCGGGCAGCGTTTAGTATTTGAGACCCTAGCGGATGCTTTCTTAGAGATTCATACGGGGATGATAGCCAGCGCCATCCTTTCCGATAACATCCCCTGTGAACGCCTTTATATCAGCGATGGGGATGAGGATGACTCCGATGGTCAACTAGACAGGGAAATATTCTATCCCCATTCCCTAGAGGAAAGTCAAGGGGCGAAAATTGACAATGCCGTACCCTTCGGTTTAACTTTAGCTTCCGCCTAGCTAATAACCTAATCTGATAATTCCCCTCGCACGAGAATCACAGTGCAATTAACCGCACGGGCAATCGTCGAGGGGATATTGCCATTTAAGAACTGATTGAGCAAGCTTTCCCTGGACGCACCCAAAAGCACCAAAGAACAATCCTCCGATTCTACCAGATGAATCACCGCCTCGGCCGGAGAGGCCGAACAAATCGGTAAAGGTATAATCGGCTGTGCGATCGCTTTCTGTAAAGATGCTTGTAAAACGAACATAGTGGACAGATCTGGCAGTAACTCCGTCGGGGAATAGATTTTACATAACCAAAGTTTGGGATGATCCGAAGACTCGGACAAAGACAGCAAACTAGGCAATAATGCTAAAGCGCGTTGGGCATTGGGACCGCCGGCGGTGGGAATCAGCCACATCCTTTCCCGATTAAGATCGTTGGGAAAACAATCCTTTGTCCCCAATTTTACCAAGATGGTTTCACAGGGGGCTTCAGCAATCAAAGTATCGACTAAAAACCCGAAAATCGCCCCAGTGGTCGATTTTTCCCCCGTCCAACCCATAATTAATAAATTGCTGTGTCGTTCGCGAATCGTGGCCAAAATCCCGTCGGCGATATCCTGAGCCACGGAAATTTGTGTATGAACAGATATATTCTGCTGTCGGGCTAATCTTTCCAGACGATGAAGTAATTTGCGTCCTTCCCGCGTATCTACCTTTACTTCCGCCGGAGAACTAAGACGAGGCACAGTAATCACATAGAGACAATCTATTTCATAATTGCGTTCACGGGCGATCGCAGCAGCAATTTTAAACAAAGCGGTAGCGGTGTCGGGATTGGCAATAGGTAACAAAATCCGGCCTATTCCCACGGCCGGGGAACGGGTTTGATAAACCACATAGGAAGGGGTACTGCGTTGGGGCAGTTGACAAACTCCCCCCAATTGATCGGCTTCCACCCGAATAATATCGGTGCGGGTAATGATCCCCACCAGTTTTTGACCATCGGTAACGGGTAAACGGGAAAGCTGATAGCGATTTAACAGAAATAAAACATCGCTTAAAGCTGCCTGGGGGGCCACAGTAATGGGATTGGGAGTCATGATCTCCCGTAGGACCGTTTGACTGTTTTTCGATCGCCATTTATCCAGATCACTTTGGGTAAAAATCCCCAATAGTCGCCCCTGTTCCACCACGGGAAAACCGCGATGATGGGAACGGGACATAATTTTCACTACTTCCCCCAGGGGTAAATCCGCCGGCAGAATTTCCACCTGCGATTGCATCACATCCATAGCCGACAGATGGGCCAGCACATCATTAGAAGGGGTTTCTTCGTTGAGAATAATGCCACTAGCGGAAAGTAAATGCTGATAGAGGGAACCGGGGTGAATGCTTTCGGCAGTGATATAAGAAACGGCACAGGTCAACATCAGGGGCAGCACAACATTAAAATTGCGATGCAGTTCAAAGACAATCACGATCGCCGTTACCGGAACCCTGACTACTCCCGTAAAAAAAGCCCCCATACCCGCTAAAGTATAACTAGCTTCGCTGCCGAAACCCATCATTTTCGTCTCGATTCCCCCCACCAGAAACCCCAAGCAGGAGCCCAACACCAAAGCGGGGGCGAGGAGTCCTCCCGGAGCGCCGGAACTGTAGGCAATCATGGTCAGGAAAAAATAGACGACGAAAGCGAGGGCGGTATTCTGCCAACTCAATTCCCCAGCCAGCAAAAATTCCCGTAAACCGGTATTATCTCGAAAAAAGTCGGGTAAAAAAGCCACTACCGTTCCCGATAACCAGCTGACCAGACCGATGCGCCAAGCCAGAGATAACCGCCAACGCCGCTGCATCTGGCTACAAAAAAGGATGCCTTGATTGAATAAAGCCCCCAGTAAGCCCGCTAAAACCCCCAAAAGGCAATAAATGGGTATTTCTTGGGCAGAGAAGCTAATATTGGCATATTCAGTGATCATTGAGGGGGTATTCTGCAGCATCATTGAAACCACGGCCCCGGTAAAGGAAGCCACAATCGCCGTTTCTAGGGTCATACTGGAGACATCGCGCATTAATTCCTCGATCACAAAGAGAACGCCGGCGATGGGAGTAGTAAAACCGGCCGCTAACCCCGCGGCTGCCCCGGCTGCGATCATCTGACGACGGTGATCGGGACTGGTGGGCAGCCAGACGCTTAACTGGGCCGCTAGGGCCGCCCCGATGTGTACCGTGGGGGCGCGACGACCAAGGGTTAAACCACCGCCAAGGATCAGGATCGCCCCGATCATTTTTACTAGGGCGACCCGCCAAGACAGGGGCAAAGGATATTTAGCTAAGGCCGCTTTTACTTGGGGAATACCACCCCCGGCGGCCGCCGGGGAGAAGTGTTCGACAATCCAACCGGCACTGTAACCGAGCAGAAAACCGCCGAGGGGCAAAACTAGGAAAGGAGAGGAATTGGCTACTAGATGCACCCGCCAACCACCTAACCAACCGATCCCCAATTTCAGGATAATGGCGGCAAGAGCGGAGAGAATTCCGATTAAACAGGCGACCAGTAAAGCATAACGACTATCGGTTGCGCTACGTCCGAAGTGTTGGGATTTAAACCACTGACGGAGGTTTTGGTGACGGGCAAAAAGTCCCATAATTATCAGGGAGAATCAAGGCAATGGCGGAGCGAGGATTTATTTAGGGTCTGCTGAATAATGGTAAAACCCTTTTAAAATAAAGCTTTTGACCTGTTAAAGTCCGATGTTAGTGCAAGAAAATAGGAT
>MTBT01000266.1 GCA_002282935.1 Microcystis sp. LSC13-02
TAAGTTTTTTTTTCTAGTAAATCCAATTCTTTTGAGAGCTTGACCAATTCTCATCCTACTGACTGGGTTAGTCCATTTTTGCGCCATTTTTGAATTGGCGAATTTTAAAAAGGGCTGTTCATAAATTCAGCCTGTTTTATCATGAAAATTTTGACTAATTGACTAGATTTTATCTGTTGATTCCGCAAAAATTTGGCTAGTTTTGTCGAATTATCGCTCGGCAACCTTCCGAGTTTTTCTTAATTTTTAAAAACACAACTCTCAACCTCTAAATTAGGTTCTCAATTCAGTTTGTGAGAAATGCGGGTTGAATATCGCTGTTTTTGAGGCGAACTTTAAAGACAGTGTAGCCTATTCCTGGTATTTGATCGCCGATGAATTTGCCTATCTGAAGGTCATCAATTAGGGGTTGTATATCAGTACGAATGCTCCGATATCGTTTGGCGAGGATGCGAAGTCGATCCTTGAATTGATCGGAGAAAAGGAGCTTGATAGGGGGAATTTCTTCAGTCATCTATGCCATCCCACAGTTCAGAGATGGGATGTACTTTGCCCTCCTTAGCTTGCTGAAGAGAAATACGAAGACTGGTGAGGATGAGTTCTTTTGGTTCGTCGTCGGGGTCAGTGGGTGGAGTGAGGATATTACGCGATACTAGCAATTGGTAGAAATCATCGAGCGCCATTCCCGTTAGTTCGGCTGCTTGTTCAAATTGAAGGCGTTGCTGCTGATAGAGCATGATAGCGATTTCCGTGAGCATTTGAGCTTCAGTCATTTGGGCTGTTTGCAGAAGTTCAGTGGGAAGGGTGAGGCTCATAGAGGTTTCATTAAGTGGTGGTAACTTCATTGTATCGCCATTAAAAAGTAAACGACAAAAATAGGCTAAATTGCCTCTAA
Source organism: Microcystis sp. LSC13-02 (assembly GCA_002282935.1). Lineage (GTDB taxonomy): Bacteria > Cyanobacteriota > Cyanobacteriia > Cyanobacteriales > Microcystaceae > Microcystis. The sequence goes on from MTBT01000266.1 coordinate 896, forward strand.
AAATACCATAAATGCCCCTTCATTCAATCTTGAGGGGGTTTATTTTTTCCTTTCGCTTATTAAACAACTATCACCTCGTTGCTAGGGTCTCCCTGGCAACGCATTTCCAGAGGTTCTACCTTGAAACGAGACAAAGCATTGATGATCACACAAAGTTGAGAAGATCCAAATAGCCAATTTAGTGCCAAAATTAGGAGTAGTTTATTTATTCTTCTCTCCTAGTTAAAAATATGCAAGTTAAAGAGCTAACCGTTGAAGAACTCAAGCTCCTCATTCAAGAAACTGTTGCCGAAACCATCCAATCTATCTTACTCGATCCTGACCAAGACAAAGAAGTCAAACCTGAAGTTAAGCAACAACTTCTTGATTCTCTAAGACGGACTGAAATAGGAGAAAAGGGGGTTTCAGCCGAGGAAGTAGCCAAAAAATTAGGATTAAACTGGTAATGGCTTACTTTGTAGAATTTAGCCACGAAGCAATCGCTGATTTAGAAGCACTCGCTCCTATCATTCAAGAGCGAATTTTGCGGAAAGTTCGCTGGTTGTCGGATAATTTTGAAAATGTTAGTCCTCAAGCTTTAAGTGCTAATTTGAGTGGTCTTTTCAAGCTTCGAGTCGGTGACTATAGAGTTATCTATTCTTTTGCACCCGAAGCAAAGCGGCTTACCATCCATAAGGTTGGACATCGCCGAGATATCTACAGTTGATAAAATACTGTGTTTGAGAGTAAGTGGTTTCTTTGCTTAACATGATTTTTAGGGGATACTTGTACAACCTTATTGTACAAGTCCAAGCTCTTGAACTCCCCAAAAAACCCAAAATCTCGATCGCTAGTTAGGGAGAGGAATGTAAAGATTTATTCAATTGTAGCTTTTAATACAGTTGTGGGGAGGGGTGTGTGTATTGTTTACCTAAAACCAATTCAAAGCGAACAACAAATGATAAAACTATCCAGATTATCAACAGTTAAAAACCTCACAAGGTTAGCTTTAGTTTGATGGTTCTTTTTATTTCGATAATGCTTTTAGCGAAGGATCTACCTCTAATTCTATTGGAGACAACTGGAATGTAAAAGCTCCTCATGGAGAGGGTTTGAACCTTCATCCTGATATACTTTTTGCTCGTTTTGCGAATTCTTCTAGTACAGAGACGTTTAAACATGAATCACATTTTAATATCAGGACTTACAATTATGCACTGGGTCAATTGACTGGTAAGCAACCATCAGATTTTGACTTTTGCAATCAAACTTGTATTAACGGTACTGTTCGGATACTAGATGTTTCTTTAGTGCATACACCAGAACCAACTTCAGTCCTCGGCTTCCTCGCGCTTGGTACACTCGGTGCAGCTTCAACCCTCAAGCGCCAACTAAAACCCTCTAAATCCAGCGAAAAAGAAACCACAAAAGTCGGCTAAATTGCTTCTAAAAATACCATAAATGCCCCTTCAATCAATCTTGAGGGGGTTTATTTTTTTGACCGTGTTTCTACTAATTAATTTTTATTAATTAATTGGTCATACTAAATCCGTTGAGTATAGGCTAGTTATGAGGAGAGGCACTCATGCAAGAGGCACTCATGCAAAGGGGAAAATAAATAATCAGTTTTTTTTAGTATGAGTTCCTAAATCCACAGAACATCCCAAAATATCTTCTAAATAATACTGTACTTGCAGAAGTTGAAAAAAACTACGTCTTTTTAATTCCGATAAGTCTGGCTATGTAATTTATTCGGCGATGTCCTCTAACATTCTTTGAATCTCTTCTTCCGTTACGTCATTTCTTCGACTAACATTTAAAATATCTCCTTCTTTTAATTGTTCGAGTATATTCTCGGCTAGTCTTTTCGTATAGGTTCGTTTACTGGCAACAAAATCTAACTTCTCACTAAAGGGTTTCTGACAATTATCGCACTTAAATTGACGACGATTAACTTGTAGGTACACTGGTTGTCCTGAGAGCGGTAAATCTTTGACTAAATGTCGATGATTTTGGTGTAGTTTATCGCTCTTTAACCCACAACGAGGACAGGTTGCTTTTTTATTTTTCGATTCGATTCGGAAAACTATACCGATATTTTCTAGGTGTAGATAGCCTTGAATAGAGGTTCCTTCTAGGTTCAAAAATTTGTCAAGTATCATAAGTAAAATACTCTCGTTTTTGGGTATTCTATCAAATCTTAACTCTATTGTCTATCTTTTGGTATTAACCTGTTTGTGCCTTAAGTCTCTCCCTGTATGGATTTGAGCTATTTTTGGGCGTAGGCACTCTCATCGAATTTTATTTTTAGTTAATTATTTGCATAACAATTCCCGAAGAGCCAAAAGCCTCAATATTGGCCGATTTGGGCGGTTTTCCTGAGTTGCCAATTATGGAAGATTTTGAATTAATACAAAGATTGAAAAAAAGGGGTAAAATAGCCATAGTTTAAAAATTCCGCCGCGCTTGTTGAAAAGTTTTTATCGTTTATGGTCATAAAGGCTTGCTTAAAAAGTATTTTAGGTCATTGTGTAATGTAGGAGCGCAACGCTTGCGCCCATAATGTGACGTTGTCAACATTTTTCAGCCAATATCCAAGAGAGCCAAATACAATTATACAATCGAAGAAACCATACCAAAGAAGAGGTTTACATGAGCCAAACATTAGCAAAAATAATCAAAAATGCGGGGAAGGTAAGCATTACTTATTAGTGGCAGGGGCAACTCTAGCCATCCTAACCCCTTTCCAAGCCGCCCAAGCAATTGTAGGGACAGGGACAGTGACAGGCTATTTTGACAACCCCATCACGCTCCCTGGCTCAGTATACACGGGTATCGGAACCAACACCATCGAATGGGGAACGCCTTTCAATAGTGTTTCATTTACCAATCAATTGTCCTTTACTCCTTCTGACTTTACCAATCAGCCCAAGGGTCAAGACTTTGTTGCAGGGCGCTTGTATTACCGTAATGGCACTATTTTTCTCGGTACTCAGATTGATGGGGTTGATCTGATAATCAATACTACTTCCTCCGACCCAGATTTCACTCAAACATTGCCATTAAAAATCACGTTTGTGACCACCCCAAATGTTGCTGATCCTATCGCTAGTGCAGATTTCATTTACTTTACGGATTTCCCCGATCGCGGTAGTTTCAGGGTACTAGAAGGAGAAGATACCGACGTAGAAGTTATAACTCAGTTTGGCTCTTCGGTAATTGTTATGCAAATAATTAACTTAAAATAAAATTCGATGAGAGTGCCTACGCCTAAAAGTAGCTGAAATCTATA
>MTBT01000267.1 GCA_002282935.1 Microcystis sp. LSC13-02
GTGCAACCCTGGAAGTTCTTAAGTGCTATATTAAAGATCAAGAAAAGCCGTCGTAAAACGACGGGGTTTTAACCCAAATTTTCGATAAAAACTATGGACGGGATGACCTTTTTTCAGAAAAGTGCGGGACAGTGGAAATCTCAGCGCACTACCCATCATTTACCCTTTCGACGCTCAGAAACCGGCGATTCCGAGATTTATGTGGAAGCTTTAAGCGCCGATAACCCGAAAATTGTCGCTATCTGTGAAATGCACGAAGTCGATCCCGCTAAGACTGTGGGGGGTGCCTTTGTCAGTTGGGATGGTTCAATGCAGTGGGACAAAGAAGACGAAAATCATCAAGGAACCACCGTTTTTGCGCTAATTCCCGATGAAGATAATCCCCAAGCTGGTGTTCTCCTGCGGGAGCGAGGTTATGCGGAAATCGTTCCCGTGGCGGGCCGTTATCACATTGATGAACAGGAAGGTTTAGTCTTAATTACAGAATACGAAACTATGACCTCGATCGAGCGTTTTTGGTTTGCCGATGCCGATTTACGTCTCCGCACTAGCACAGTTCAACGTTTTGGCGGTTTTAATACTGCCACTTTTTGTGCTGAATCCCGCAATCAGTCATCGGAGTCAGTCTCTAGTGATTCCCCCGAACCGTCATCCTATTCGATTAGTGGCTGGTAAATTCAGTCATCAGTCATCAGTCATCAGTCATCAGTCATCAGTCATCAGTCATCAGTCATCAGTCATCAGCTTTTTTCTCCCCTCTCCCCCAACCCCCAACCCCCAACCCCCAACCCCCAAAATCCCGGATGGTAAACAAGTTTTCTTAACAATTGTAAGAATTTTTAATATTTCTTTTCTAGTTGGCACTTACTCCCTTATCATTATGAGGAAAGTTTTTTAAGCATTTCTAAGGATACGGAGGTTTACCCTTGGCCATTCCTCTTTTAAATTACGCCCCCAAGTCCCAAAACGTGCGGGTAGCTGGTTATGATGTCGGTGGAGACGAAAAACCGAGAGTTTACACGACGGAAAATGTCCTCTCCCCTACCGACCTGGACGATTTAATCGAAGCCGCTTACCGTCAGATTTTCTTCCATGCCTTTAAATGGGATCGGGAACCTTTCCTCGAATCCCAATTACGCAATGGACAATTATCGGTGCGGGATTTCATTCGTGGCCTACTGTTATCGAAAACCTTCTATAACAGCTTCTACGAGAAAAACAGCAACTATCGCTTTGTCGAACAGGTAGTACAAAGAGTTCTCGGTCGCGATGTCTATAGCGAAAGAGAAAAAATTGCTTGGTCGATTGTCGTTGCCACCAAAGGTATTCAAGGTTTTGTCGAACAACTGCTCAACAGTGACGAGTATCTGCAAAGCTTTGGTTATGATACCGTTCCCTACCAACGTCGTCGCACCCTGGCCAGCCGCGAAATCGGTGAGCGTCCATTCAACATCACCTCGCCTCGCTACGATGGCTACTATCGTGGTATTTTGGGCTTCCCCCAAATCGTTTGGCAGAATGCTGTCCGTCGCTATGTTCCCCAAGAGCAAAAACCCAAAGCTGGCGATCCTTCCAGCTTCTTGGCTATGGCCCGGGGTCTCGGTAGCGCCAAAGGCAATCCTGTACCAAGAGTCTCCGCTATGAATATTAACATCGAGGCTTCCCCTAATTGGCAGAATGACCCCCAAACCATAATCAGGTTATTCTGTGAATTGGTGGCTCTCCCTATGGGGTGGCTCCTAAAATAATCCCCCCAGCGAGATCGTATTCCAAGGCAGACCCTTGGAACAAGGATATTAAGTATTGATCTTCTAAGTAGGGGTTGCTGAATAATGGTAAAAACCTTTTAAAATAAGGCTTTTGACCTGTTAAAATCCGATGTTCATGCTGCGAAAATAGGATTGGGACTTTCAAAACCCTGGCATTATCCTTCTTGTAGTACATAGCTTGGTACAAAAAACAAGGGCAATAAAGCCTGAAACGACCGGCTACTGACTCCTACCCCCAGGAAAAACTTTTTGCCGCAAACCCTATCTATAATATCAAATTTTGTACGACTTTTTTCCACGTTCAACACTTCTGGGTTTCTAGGTTTATCTTGAATGTCGGGGTGAAGACCCTCGCTTTTAGCGACGGGATGAAACCCCGACCAGTATAAAACAGCAAAGCACGACTTTCGGCTTAAGAATTATTTCAACATCTTTATCAAGAGCGTTGAGAATATGAAACAAATCTTCAAGAGAAAATTGACTCAGTTTTCCCTTGATTAATTGAGATGCTTCTAGTTTTGATATTCCTAAAGTTTCTGCTGTTTCAGCTTCCGTGAAGTTCCGTTCATTGATTATATCAATAATCCGAGATAGAATTTGAGCGCGGACTAAAGTTTGTTCGGCTTCTGGGTCGCCAAGATCAGCGAAAATATTACTATTACTTTTTTCAAAATCACTCATTTTGTTATTCTCCTTGATTTTTTAACCATTCTTGATAACTTATTTCAGCCAGTTTTATTTGAAATGGCTCCGTATTTTTCCAACGATAGGTATTCACATCTCGATAATCAACGGAAAGAATTTGACCTGAACCTAATTCTTCTGCTAAAATAACCAAAGATGCGTCGGCTAAATCCATTGGCAAATCTCTATATTTTTGCATCAGTTCTCTCTTCTGTGTAAGAATCAACTAAAGATCAGTTCATCGTTAATAATTGCAACACCAATGCGATAATCTCATATTTTGATACGATAAAAACCCTGATAACCTTTAAGCTTTTTGAGGTTTTTTATATCATCCAGTGTTTGAGCTAATTTGCATTCATTGACAACAGTTTTGATCTCAGATAATAGTTTTTGATCTTTAATTTTTCTTAAGTCTTTGGAGAATTTGGCTACAAATTGAATTTTCATTCAGCTTCTCCATTGAGAATAGCAAAAACTTCTTCTTCTGGAACAAATTCACCATTTAATCCTTCCGTAATAGCATTAGCTAAACCAATATCTTCTAGAGCTTCGATAACAATTTCATAAAATAGTTCCCGTTTGTTTTGCATCATTTCAATGAGGATCTCGGTTAGGATTTCTTTGGTTTTTTCTTCGGTAATAATTGATGACATTACGGTTAGTCCTTTCTTGAAAGTTGGCTGGTGCGTTACACTAATATTAACACACCTTACGAGATTGGCGATCGCACTTAGATTAGGATTTATTTCGATACATGACCTGGATACTTACACTAGAGTTTGCTACGGCTTGGGGAGTGACTAAGATTTCTATATTCTGACCTAATGCTACTAGAAAGCTAAACATCTGCTCAAGAGAAAATTTTTGCAATCTGCCATTTTTTAAGTTAGAAATTTTAGCCTCGTCAATTCCCAAAATTTGACTGACCTCCTGCTGGTTTAATCCTTTTTCAGTAATCAGATCATAAATCACTGAAGCCAGCTTGACTTTAGCGAGTTTTTCTTCAGCATTAGCCAAGCCTAAGTCTTCAAAAATGTTTCCTGAACTAATAGTATATTCTGTCATAATCATTTATCCCCTTTTTGGTATTTATTGTTGCTCTTTGGCAATCTCCTGTGCTTTTTTCAGGCGTTCTTTGATTAGATCAATATTTTGTTTTGGTGTTTTAATCCCTGATTTTGATTTTTTCTTAAAGGCATGGAGAATAAAAATAACATTGCTTAGTTTAAGAGCATAAAAGAAGTCAGATTTGATGCTAATGTAATTGTGTTAGTGCTTTATATTGTTATACCCCTTCAGATGGTTATTGATTTCTTTTTGCTTCCTCGGCTAACTTTTTGTTATTAGAAGCATCAGCATATTGAGGATCAATTTCCAGAGCTTTATTATAATCTTTAATCGCTTTATCATATTCTTTTAAATTATAGTAAACATTCCCTCGATTATAGTAAACATAAGCATATTGAGGATTAATTTCAATGGCTTTATTATAATCTGCCATTGCTTTATCATATTCTTTTAAATCATCGTAAACCAATCCTCGAACCAAGTAAGCATCAGCATATTGAGGATTAATTTCAATGGTTTTATTATAATCTGCCATTGCTTTATCATATTCTTTTAAATTATGGTAAACAAGTCCTCGATTATAGTAAGCATCAGCATATTGAGGATTAATTTCAATGGCTTTGCTATATTCTGCCATTGCTTTATCATATTCTTTCAAATCACTGTAAACATTCCCTCGACCACTGTAAGCATAAGCATATTGAGGATCAATTTCCAGAGCTTTATTATAATCTTTAATCGCTTTATCATATTCTTTTAAATCACTGTAAACATTCCCTCGACTATAGTAAGCATCAGCATCTTGAGGATTAATTTCCAGAACTTTATTATAATCTTTAATGGCTCTTCGGGACTTGGTATGGTTCAATAGGGGGGCATAAATCGACTAAATCCTTATCTGGTAAGGGATTTAATTGATTAGTTCGCTCCAGAGACAAACCGAAGAGCCTCTTTAATGGCTTTATCATATTCTTTTAAATTATGGTAAACAAGTCCTCGATTATAGTAAGCTTGAAACAATTGAGGATTAATTTCAATTTGAGGATTAATTTCAATGGCTTTATTATAATCTTTAATGGCTTTATCATATTCTTTTAAATCACGGTAAACAAGTCCTCGATTATAGTAAGCTTGAAACAATTGAGGATTAATTTCAATGGCTTTGTTATAATCTGCCATTGCTTTATCATATTCTTTTAAAATACGGTAAACATTCCCTCGATTATTGTAAGCATTAGAATATTGAGGATTAACTTCAATGGCTTTATTGTTATCTGCCATTGCTTTATCATAGTCTTTTAAATCAAGGTAAACAATTCCTCGATTCTTGTAAGCTTCGGCATATTGAGGATTAACTTCAATAGCTTTATTATATGCCGCGATCGCTTTATCATATTGATTATTATTACGGTAGTCTTCCCCTTGCTTAAAATAGGTTTCAGCAGTGGTAGAATTAGGTTGAGATGATTGTGCTACCGTAACAGGATTAAAAGAAAAATCCCCCACCAAAGAGGAATACTCCCAAGGAACTTGCTTATTTTGAGTAGCTTGTACAAGATCCTCCCGTACCCGTTTAAACATCAACTCCACATCTAAATTCGGTGTTTTCAGATGCTTTAATAAAAAAGACGTATATAACCCATTTTCCCCCTCTCCATCAGCAGCAACCCCTCCTGGTTCCGTCGCAAAAGCAATCAAGGCACCCCTAGCTGATTGTATCGGAGCCAAACCCCGTTGACTAGAGCGCCATTTTCGAGCAAAGGGATTATTGCGACAAGCATCAAGAATGACAATATTCATCTGATTTGCCGCATCTTCCATCCTAGCTAAGACTTTTCCTACCGGAATCGCCTCATAGCGCACATCTTCTGCCACATCCAGCTTCGCATTTACCGGAATAAGATAATTTTCCCCATCCACTTGTATACCATGTCCCGCATAATAAAATAATCCCACTCCTCCTGCCTTAAGTTGGTGGTGAAATGTGTCAATAGCATTTTCAATCTGCTTTAAATCAGCATTTTCCAGCAAAATAACATCAAAACCAACATCTTTAAGCGCATTCGCCATCGCTTCTGCATCATTAATCGAGTTTTTGAGAGGATTATCCTGATAACTCGCATTTCCAATAACTAAGGCTGTGCGTCGTTGTTTTTGTTGACTTTGTGACTGATTTGTGGTAATAGTAATTCCACGATCTTGAGGTTGCTGGTTTTGACAGGATACGAGGGAGAAAATTAGGGGAAATAGGGATAAAATTAGGCAAAGTTTCAATAATTGCGGTTTCATGGCAATTCAGATAAGCATTGGAGGATAATAATGGGATTGAACTGATTAGGGAAAGGATGAAATTATTTCCCGATGATATCATATCTATTGCAATATTTGCTATACTTAACAATTATTTATTATTTGCTGACAACACTAGACGGCGGATGCAAGCAACTGTCCAGTATATTACAGGGAGGATGAGTTATCTTATGAAGATACTCAAGAAGCAGAGGAGGATTTCTCAGAGCAGTTAGGTCGAGTTTTAGAAGCTAAAATAGTAGTCAATGGAATTAGAATCCGATTGGAGAATTAACGATGACTTCAAAACCATTTACTGAACAGGAATTAGCCGAAATATTAAAAATCGTTCAGCAAGGAGAAAATAAACTCAGAGAAATGAGCGATTATGCGACAATTCTAGCAGAAAAATGGAGAAGCAAAACCCAAAACACTCCTAATCCCGTAAACAAAGGTATATTTTGAGTCTAAAACGCTCCCCCGTTGTTTGGTTTAGATTGCTGTGTTGGGGATTTTTCTACTTTCAAAATCTCAGATAAATCATAAAAAACTTGCTGCTTTTTGCTAGAATTTTTAGAATCATTTACTCCTCTAGTTAAGGCTGCATTGTGTTCAGGTTCTTGGCGAATTTTCATAAGATCATCTAGTACTGCATAAGGCTCATCCTTAGTTTCCAAAGTAAAGAGTAAATCATCTTGATCACAAGTAGCCCTTTTGGATTTTACTCCACAGACAACGGAAACTTCTCGATCGCTAATCCAACTTGCTACCGTAGCCGTGATATACTGTAATCCATCCCGATCATAAATATCTTGGAATCGTCTAGAAACTTGATCACATCGCTTTTGAGGATTCCATTGATTACCAAAATAATAATTATCTGGTTTCCAAATAATTATAGTAAAATCTTTGTTTGTGCTTGGATTATGTACAATAGTAGCTGGGGCATTTTTACCTAAATATTGAGCATTTCCACAGTAAAAATTAGGTTTTGTTGCTGCATTAGAATCTCCTTTACATCCTGATGTCAGCATTAGCAAACCAAACAAAAGTGAGACTGCTATTCCCGAAGTCTGACGCTTCATAAATCTTACTTACTCCTGTTAAACTTGTTCCTATTACCTTTATAGCTTAAAAAGCAGGTTGATGTTGTCTCTCGTTGTTTTGTTGTCTCTCAGATAAAGTGTTCAACCCAATACCAATTACTCCTCCTAAAAGTAACATTAAAATTAGGGGAATAACGGCAATTTTACCCCCATTCTTCTGTATAGTTGGCACCATGGTAGGGGAGACTCCCTGTAAACCTTGAATTGCTTGTAAAGCTTCTTTAGCTGAGGGGTAGCGTTGTTGAAAATCTGGATGACTCATTTTAACTAAAATATCAGTAAATTTAGGTGTTATTTTGACGTTATTTTGCCAATGTATTTCTCCTGTTTGATTATCAACTAATTGGGTAGGATAATATCCCGTTAACATCTGAATAGCAATCATTCCCACAGAATAAATATCACTGCTAAAGGTAGGTTTTCCTAGATTTTGTTCATTTGACATATATCCTGGTGTTCCTATTCCAATTGTCTTAGGTTGGTTTTGAGTATTACTTAAATTAATAATCTGTTTTACCGCACCAAAATCAATTAAAATAATTTTATTATCTAGTTTGCGTCTAATTAAGTTATCAGGTTTAATATCCCGATGAATAACGTTATGCTGATGTACAAAAGCTAAAGTTGATAATACATCTTCTAAAAATTCAATTACTGCTATTTCTTCCCATTGTTTCCCTAGTATAATTTCCTCACCTAAAGGATGTCCCTCAATATATTCTTGAACGAGATAAAATTGATTATTTTCAGAAAAATGGGCAAATAATTGGGGGATTTGAGCGTGTTTTCCTAATTGATAAAGACTTCTTGCTTCTGTATCAAATAAACGCGTTGCTATTTGCCAAGATTGGGGATCAGATTGGGGTTTAAGTTGCTTGACAACACACCAAGGATGATCTGGTAATTGGGTATCTTTAGCGAGAAAAGTTTCACCAAATCCACCAGAAGCAAGCGATCGCACAATTTGATAACGATGGACTAATAAATTCACCCTTATCTTACCTGCTGATAAATAGTGGTTATTATAGCAAGGATCGCCAGCTTCTTGGCTATGGCCCGGGGTCTCGGTAGCGCCAAAGGCAATCCTGTACCAAGAGTCTCCGCTATGAATATTAACATCGAGGCTTCCCCGAACCATAATCAGGTTATTCTGTGAATTGGTGGCTCTCCCTATGGGGTGGCTCCTAAAATAATCCCCCCACCGAGGACGATTTCCCCTTCATAAATTACGGCTGCCTGGCCCGGGGTGATGCTAAATTGTGGTTGATCAAAAACCAGTTTCACTTGATTATTTTCTAGGGGAATAACATTGACGGGAACAGCCGGAGAACGATAACGTACCTGTACTTGCGCGCGGATAGGGGTGGTGGGTTCAGCAATAGAAACCCAGTTCATCCGTCCGACAAGACAATCGGTACTAACGGCACTTTCGCGATTACCCACGATAACCCGATTCATGACGGGATCCAGTTGTACCACATAGAGGGGTTCGGCGGCGGCGATGCCGATGCCTTTGCGTTGTCCGATCGTATAATGATGGATACCGCTATGTTTACCCAAAACTTTGCCATCGAGATCAACGATATCGCCCTCACTAACGGCGATATACTTATCCAAGAACGATCGCATAGTTCCGTGAGCTTCAATCAAGCATAAATCCTGACTATCGGGTTTATCTGCCGTTTTTAAGCCGAATTCCTGGGCAATCCTGCGGGTTTCTGCCTTGGTTTGTTCTCCCAAGGGAAATAAAGTCCCACGCAGTACATCTTGAGTGAGATCATAGAGAAAATAGGATTGATCTTTATTTTTATCGACGGCGCGCAGCAGTTGATAACGGTTGTTTTCAGGAGAAAAACGAATTCTGGCGTAGTGACCGGTGGCAATAGTGTCCGTTTCTAAGGTTTCTCTGGCATAATGCAGCATCGGGCTAAATTTTACCGCTTTATTGCACTGAGAACAGGGCAGCGGTGTGATTCCCGCTTCGTAACCGGAAACCAGATAATCAATAATTTCTTTTTGGAAAAGCTCGCGACTATCGACGATATGATGGGGAACCCCCAACTGCTCACAAATAAAGGCCGCATCTACCATTCCCTCGGAGCAGCATTGACCTTTACCCTTCATTAACCACAGGGTCAAGCCAATAACATCATAACCTTGAGCGTGTAAGACGGCAGCGGCGACAGAGCTATCTACTCCCCCCGATAGACCGACAACAACTTTTCCCATAAATCTTGTAATGATTTTTAACCAATATACTTTCTAGACTAGCATCTCCTACTTTAAAATTTGGACATGGTGTACCCAAATTTTGTGTGAGGACAAACCAGCATGATGAGAACAAACCTACTGTTTTTCTCGGCTTTATTTTGGTTAAAAGTCGGGATAATCGCTCAAGGAACGCTGCTGCTAAAAGCAAACTTATCTTTTGCCCAGAATCTTTATCCCGGTCGTCGTTTGCCTCCACCACCGGCAGTGAGACAACCAACTAAACGTTCAGACAGTCCCAGTGGTGCTAATTGTTCCCAATGTCCACCCTTAAATTTGCCCCCGGTTAATTCTCCTTCAGTTAACCCCCCGGTGGCTGCCCCGGTTTCCGGTAATCAACCCCTGAGAGAATACGTTTTTCAAGCTCCCGCTACCGTGCTTCCTGCCGATGCTACGGTGATTAATAATAGTAATCGTCAAACTGTCAATCCACCAGCCCCCACACCGCAAAATCGCGCCAATAAACCCCCTTCTCCCCCACCACAGCAGCGGGTTATTGCTACTAATCAACTCTTTCGCGTTGAAGTTCAGAGTAATAGTACAGAAACGTTGGCAAAAATTCAAGAAATTGAACCCCTCGCATTTATCCGCGCGGGAGAAAATGTTATTCAAGTGGGGTTATTTCAGCAACAATATCAAGCTAAACAACGGGTACAAGAGTTAACTAAACAGGGTTTTAGCGCTCAGATTATTACCCTCAATAATTAGGGTTTGCTGAAAAAGTCTGTTGGTGTAGGGTGTAGGGTGTAGGGGTTTTATTCCCCCCGTTCACTCCAATGGCTGACACTTTTTGATATCAAAAAAGTCTAAAGATATTATCCAACAAGGTTTTTAGATTTATTTGGCCTGCCCTACTTAATAGACCTCTTGTAAAAATCAAAAATTGTTGTTAGGGTTAGGATTCAGAAGTCAGGAGAATTAAGAATGAACGATAGCTTCATGCCTATTTTTCTCATTTTTGAACTCTCAAAAGTTAATTAGGCAATAAGTCTCTAGGATTTTGGCTAATCTCGATCGAATCTCTTGCCTCTCGTCTAATCCTAACCAAGAAGTTAATTTTGTCCTATTAACTCACCGTTCGCTCATTTCTCGGCTCTTCTCGGTTCTGTCTGATAAGTTTTACTTACATAGGATCGATCAATCTTTGTGTCCTTTGTGTCTTTGTGGTTCGTTCCAACCCCTCGCTAGGATGAAGGTATCTTAGAATACATTTTACCCACCAAACCCAAGAGAGCTATTTCTCGAACCGAAAATTTGGTAAATTGTCTCAAATGCAGTCTAGCAAACGCATTGATTGTTCTACTCGGACATTTGTTAGTACAAAAAGACCATTTTGAGGTTAACGAATTGATTAGGGTTTGAGCGAGCCAATTGGAGATCGCACTTTCGGCACTGTTCTACTTACCTTATTTGCTAAAAAGCATACAGTATAAAGGTAAAAGCAATTTTAAAACCCTTGCCTTAAAAAATTAAGCGAACAATGAGTCAGTAGTTCAACAAGCTCACTAACATGAACGCTCGGTCGAACGCTGATCTCACGGCCAAAGCCTGCTCGTGGTGTAAAATCTTTGTAGGAACTAGACAAAGGAGTATTTGAAGCTAACACTTCAATTCAAGCAAATTTTGTAGAAATACAACTATCGTAGGGCATACGAAAAGTAACGCTTAGGGAGAGAACCACATCTGGATTGGATAACGCAAGGCATCTAATTTAAGTGGACTCGTTGAACTAAGAATCCCTCGCTTTTAGTGACGGGAGTGTCAAATGACCATATAAATGGTCGCTGACCCTGACACACGATGGAGACATAAACCCCAACACCAAAGTTAGCAAAACTACCCGCGCAAAGGAGAAGCAAAATCGTTAGACAACCCGATGTGCAACTAAAAACTACAGAATCAAGGTTCCCGAGGATGCTTTATCTCTGCTGATTTCTGAGAGCCTTGTAAATCAAGACTAAAAATATAGTTGAACACGGGATCAGACAGGGAAAAGAGGAGGGGCAATGGGCTAAAGTGGTTTAGCCTATCCTGTTCCCAAAAAACCGAAGAAAATATGGAGATTTTGGATGACGACAATTTACTTTGCTACAAACCGCAACCTGGTTACCTCAAATGATTTAGAGGCGGGTTTTGACTTCGGGAGTACCTTTAGTCAGGATGGACTGGCTAACTTGCGTTTTGGAAAAGCCGAGGTAACGGGTGAGAACTTTTCTCAGTACCAAATCCAAGTTGCCCCAGAAAATCTGCTGGGTGATCCGCCCGTTTTGGGCAGTCAGGCGATCGCCCTGCAAGTCCGCAAACAGATGATCGAGAATGCGGAAGATACATTGATCTTCATTCACGGCTTCAACGTTTCATTTCGGAGCGCTCTAACGGCTGCGGCTCAACTGCACCAAGTGTTGACTGCCAGAGACCCTGGCGATACCGAGCCTCCCCTCAAATTGAATATATGTTTGTTTTCCTGGCCTTCAGACGGTGCGCTTCTGTTTTCCGATCCGAGAGCCGCCAATGCGATCGCTTACAAGAATGATCGCCAAGATGCCGCCGCTTCTGGGGCGGCATTTGCCCGCGGCTTCCTCAAAGTTGCCGATTTCATTAATCAGACTGAGGCGCGGTGCCAACAGAGACTTCATCTCACTGCCCACAGCATGGGCAATTATGTCTTGCGCCATGCTCTACAGGAATTGAAAAGGCAAGTAGGCAACCAACTGCCCAGACTGTTCGATCAGGTTCTGATGATGGCAGCCGATGAGGATGATGATGCTTTCGATCTCGACTACAAATTGTTGTCTCTGTCCCGGATCACCCGCCGGACAAGTGTCTATTTCAACCGCAACGACCTCGCTCTTTGGGCCAGTGATAAGCTTAAGGGTAATACCGCCCGTCTGGGGACAGATGGTCCAATCCAGCCGCGACAACTTCCTCGCAATGTCTATCCGATCGATTGTACCCGCGTGGTATCTAGTTTTACCGATCCTTCAGAGCATGGCTATTATCTGAATGTCCCCCGGGTTGTCAGGGATATGCGTCTAGTATTAGGGAATCAAATTCCCCCCGATGAAATTCCAGGTCGGAAGTACGTCGCTGAAACTAATCGCTATCGACTCCTAGAATGAGTGAGGTTTAATTTACTGCTCTAAAATGCAAACGCCTATCACAAAGGTTTTAAAGTGATTGGGAGATTTGACTTTATCTTAGCGTCAGCAGAAGTCCCATACTCCGCAGTCTAAGTGTCACAACTCATTGTTCGCTTAATTTTTTAAGGGAAGGGTTTTAAAATTGCTGTTACCTTTATACTGTATGCTTTTTAGCGAATAAGGTAGGTAGAACAGTGTCGAGAGTGCGATCTCCAATTGGCTCGCTCAAACCCCAATCAATTCGTTAACCTCAAAATGGTCTTTTTGTACTAACAAATATCCGAGTAGAACAATCAATGCGTTTGCCAGACTGCACTTAAGACAATTTACCAAATTTTCGGTTCTAGAAATGAGCGAACGGTGAGTAATTACTTAGCACACAGAGTTAATTTTGTCAAGCAAAATTCTGACCGCATCGAGCATCACATCCGGTTGATCCATCCAGACAAAATGACCACTTTTATCCGCTTGTATTTCCATAAAATCTTCGGATAACTTGCCTAATTCTAGGTGCATCTCCTCCCGGAGTCGATTGGCACTTTTGAGGGGAATAAACCGAGTCCAAAGGGAAGGTTTAAAAAAAGAATTAGCTTTAATACTAACTATCGGTAAATTACCGAAATTGTTAGCCTCACTCACCTGACGAGCGCTTTGGTCGAGATTAAGCATTTCTCTACTCATCGTCATCCAGTGTTTAGCGCGACAGAAAGAACGCTTAACTCGATAACGAGAATCTGGGGAAAAGCGACGCAATTCTGGTTTTAATAATTCAAAAACTCCCAGAACTTTCAGAACTCGGATAATGCCTAAAATTGAGCCGATAATCGACATCCAAAATCCAGAGATGAAAAATAATTTTAATGCCTTTAATGCTGGCGACATTTTCAGCATTCCCTGCTCGTGTAAACCATCGGTGAGTACCAAATCTACTACTTTTTCTGGGAACAGATGGGCATATAGTCGAACATTATAACTGCCAAAAGAATCACCAACTAAAATATAAGGCGGTTCTATTTGTGCTTGGGTTAGTAATTTATCTAATTCCTGAACAATTTGGTAGCTAGTTCGGGGATATGGACTAGAATCGCTCCAACCATAACCCGCTCGATCATAAATACAAACCCTAGCCAATTGTGACAATTCTTCTATCAAAAAATATCCCTCAATTCCCCCTAAACTATGGTCAATAATAATAGTGGGACTAGCCGATCCCGCTAGACAAAAATGTAGGCGATATTTACCTAGATTAATCAAATTACCTGGCGGTGCTTTTTGTTCTTCTAACCAAACAGATAACGTCTGATAAACTGTCGTCGCTACTAGGAGAATTACTCGAATTGATAAAGACATAACTAGACCTCTTGTAAAAATCAAAAATTCTCGTGGTTGCTGGAGAATTAAGAATGAATAATCATCAATTAAATGGTCGATTAATGGTGAACGGCAGCAGTTATTAAAAGAGAGCGCCAGCATTGCCTCCAAAATTTAGTACTAATGAACGTTTGACACCATGATTTTGAGCCAGGTATTTCTAATCAATTAAGCATAAATACTTAAAAATGCCCTCATCTGCGGCATCGCATTTACCGAAGAAAAAGCGCTTAATAAGTTGTTAAATTTCGGGAACAACATTAGCAGTATGCTGAAAATTGGCGAAGACTATTAAGATCATAGACCGAGTTTAATCTTATGCTAGAGAAAATACTATACGCTGATTCCGGCGCAGGTCAAACCCAAGAAATGCTACAAGCATTGATGGATCTCCCCGCTATCCGGAAAGCGTCGATCACCATTCTCCGGGTTGTTCCCCCTCAGATTACCACCGAAGCCCTGGCCAGTAAATGGGAAGAAGGAACCCAAATGCTGACTAAAATCCTGCAAGAAGTCAAAATTGAACCCAGCAAAGTTTCCACTATTCTGCGTCAAGGAGATCCCAAAGATACCGTCTGTCAAGTTGCCGACGAAATCGGGGCCGATTTGATCCTGATGGGTTCCCGAGGACTCAAGCGACTGGAGGCAATTCTAGAAAATTCCGTCAGTCAATACGTCTTTCAACTGACTAATCACCCGATGTTGTTGGTAAAAGACGATATTTACGTCAAAAAAATCAAAAAGGTGATGGTAGCCCTCGATAAGTCCACTTCGGCTGATTTAGCTCTCGATCTGGCTATTCATCTCCTGCGGGATTATCCTTCAGCAGAGTTAATTCTGGCCCGCGTCAACCCCGACTTAAAACCGGAATTTGCCCCCACTTCCCCCAAAGAAATGGAAGAAAACCCGATTTTAAGGCCCGCAGTGGCAAAAGTGAAACGGATGAATATACCCTATCGCTGCCTGGTGACGGGGGGTAAACCGGGAGAACAACTCTGCAAACTCGTCGATGATTATAATGTCGATCTCTTACTGTTGGGTTCGCCCGATCGCCGTCCTTCCGTGGCTAAGAGTTTACCGGATCTCGATCGCCTTCTCGGTACTTCCCTCTCGGATTATGTGCGGGTTAATGTCAACTGTCCCGTCCTTTTAGCTAGAAAAGAAGGGATTTAACCCTATTGGGTGTAGGCAGGTAAGTCTTGACTCATTTGATTTAAGTTGCTGGCAATGGCTTTCATCGTCATAAAAGCCGAGCTAAAGGCGATTGAGCAATCCTAACTTTGGTGGGTTGAGAATGACCTGGGCAGCGATCGCAGTTTGTTGTGCGATCGCTAAAATCATCAGCCATTTTTACTTTTTTGGTGAGGACGGTGGGCAGACCTTTGGAGCGTTTTGCCCTTAAATATTCACTGATATTACCCAGTTCAATTTTCAGAACTTCTCGATAAAGGAATTCAATTTTAAGAACTTCTCGATCAAGGAAAAGGATGGCGTTGAGGGCTTGGTTTTGGGTGGCGGCGGCAACGTTTTTATCAACGGCAAGATGGGTCAAAAAGGACTTGATCTCTTCTTTTCCCATCTCACGGGGATGTTTTTCCTAATGGAAGAGCAGATAACGCTTAATCCAGTCCAGATATGTTTGTTCGGTGCGGTAGGAGTAATGCGGTAGGGCGGATCGTCTCTCGCACTACGTCTAGGAGTTTTCGGGGTGGGGGAGGGTTCATAACAGAGTATGCTAATCGGCATAACACGCTTATTGTAATATTATACGGAAAACTTCTTGCGATCACTCTATTTGAGCGTAATATACAGAAAGATTCTTTAAAAAATGTGTATTTGGCGTAATGTACGGAAAATTTTCGCATAATATATAGTTAGACACCCAGTTCTAGGTGAGAATATAATCTAATTTGTTGCGTGAGTATGCCCACCATCTTGAACATTATTCTTTCTCGAGGAGCTTTCTATGTCTGATTCAAATATAAGAGTTGGAAAAATTGGTAACATTAACGCAAACAATAACAAAGGGGTTGTAAATCTTCTTGCTGTAAGCCAAGATATTCAAAACTCCATTTCAGACTTAGCTTTGCCAGATGCTAATGAGCAAGCTAATGCCAAAGAACTCCTTGAAAAATTGCGTAAGGAGATTGAGGATGCTTCAGAACTCAATGATAAAGAAAAAGAGAGAGCTTTAAAGCAAGTTAAAAGTTTGGTGGAAACTTTACAAATGAAGACACAAGTACAAACAGATTCAGGTCTTCAGGAACGTGCAGAAAATGCAATCACTTTGATAAGAGGCATTGTTGCTGGCATTTCTAGTGCAGTTTCAATATTCAAAGTATTGTCTGAAATTTCCTCTTTGTTTGGTATTGCCTAAATTTCAATATTTTAGCTATTCAAGTGTTCCTTCATGACGTAAAGGAACACTTCTTTTTGATAATTAACTTTAGGTGTTTTCTGTACTGTTTTCAATTCAACTAATATACAAGTAGATGACACGTTCTTCAGCCATCGCTGTTATTTTATCGTTTCTAGTGCTATTCATTGCACTAAAAATAATTTTTCACTGGTCAAGTCCACTAGATATCTTTCGAGGTATCCTAATTATCCTATTCTTCGGTTATTTCCCATCTATCTTAGCAATATTAGTGGGAAATACTCTTGATAATACAGATAGGTTTAACCCTATATTTCGCGTCATATTATCAAGCATTATTTTGATAGGCTTAACGGCGACTATCATTTTAGGGATAGTAATAAGAAATGCTCCTCGTGATCTACCTCCTGGCGCACAATCAGAGATTTCTAAGGCTTTCGAGAGGCTTCCAAGAGGTATATTTGTATTTTCTTGTCCTAAAGAAATGACTCTTGGAATATCTGAAAAATGTAAAGCTAGGATTGCAAATGAAGAGTTTTTATTAGCATTTCAACAACTTTTAAGGGAAGGATTGGATAAAGATATAAGTGAAAGAGAACTTCGATATGTTAGTCCCATAATGAATGTCAAACTAACATCTCAGAAGTTCCTGTCGTGGAAAGCCTTTGATATCAATCCACAAGAAGATGGTGGTAATCAACCAGTTATAGATCAAGACTTTACTAGTTGGGAGTGGGATGTAACTCCACAAGAATCAGGCAAAAAGAAGTTAAAGTTTATAGTGTCTGTCATAATTAGAATTCCTGGCTACCAAGAATTACTTCCAAAACGATATGAAGAAAATGAAATCGAGGTAGCCGTCAAGCATAATCCAATTTTCTCTTCGACTAATTTTGTAAAACATAACTGGAAGTACCTTGTGGCAATAGTCTTCTCTTCGTTAATTGCTTTTCTAATTGCCAAAAAACTTAAGATAATAGGAACAAGTATAGAAATAGGCAGCATAGGTGACATCGATCTAAAGAATAACGAGGGTGTCATAAACCTTCTTGCATCTAGCCAAAATATAAACAGTAGTTTTTCTAAAACATCTTTCGTTAGAAAAATGGTAGAAGGTTTACCTGATTCATCTAAAATAATGAAGGATTCACTAGAAAATTTACGCCAATTCATTCAGTATAATCCTAAGCTAAATAACGAGCAAAAAGAACAAGCCTTTGATGTAGTAAGAAGACTAATCGAGCTTTATATGGAGCAGGATAAGCCAAATATTCATGGCTGTGTTCTTACTGAAATGGACAAACTTAAGACAATAATAAGGAATGGTTCTAGTGTTGAAGCAGGATTTAAACTTGTAGATCAAATAGCATCCATGTTATTGAAGAGGTTGTAGATTGAATCCATGCGGAAGTTGCTTGATTGGTTGTGGATTGGTGCTTTATTTGAGTAGTGCGATCGCCTCGCCCGTAGGTTGGGTTGACGCAAGGAAACCCAACATCAATCAACTCATAACAGAGTGCGATGCCGAAGGCACTGCGTAGCAGCACGCCGATCTTGTAGGGTGCGTTAACGAAGTGAACGCACCTTATCTAATGTTCAAAATCCGTGGGTTACGCTAACGCTAACACAGGCTACATCATATCGATCGCCAAGATTAAGTGCGATCGTTTATCTCCGTAGGCTGGGTTGACGGCAGGAAACCCAGCATTGCTTTTCTCTATCAACACTAACCAAAAGCGCGATCCCACCCAAAACACATCGACCCTTATTAGAAGCGGATAATTTCGATCGTGCATCGCGATCGTTGAAAACAGACATCAAATTCTCGAAAAAAGTTCGTTTGCCCAAGAATTAAGGGTATCTGAGAGGTTTTTGCCCAAGCAAAGGCTAGACGAACAGGTTCCAAATTCCCAATTTGAACATACACAAATAACCCTCGTGCTTCAACCCTTGCAAGATTTCCGGCCAATGGCAAGCGGACAGTTTGTTCCTCCCAAATTGCACCCAATTGCGGCCCGATGTCGTAAGGTAATAGATTGACCGTAGATCCGGTATCCAGCAGGGCATTCGCAGAAACAGAAAGGCCTGCATGACTCAGAGTGATGGGAATCGTGGGTAATGCTTCATCGTCGGAAAGGGGAAATTCGACTGTACTAGGCATGGGTAGATGCCTCTCGGTCATCCTGAATCATATGCATCAGAATATTGGCGGCTTCCGTGGCATCGTAGGGGGACCAAATCGGATACTCTGATGCGGAAAAGATAACCTGTAGTTCAGCATCCGGGATTTGTGCAGCTAGGAGTTTGAAGAGTGATAATTTGTCTGTCTGGCTCAGATTGTTGACCAGAAGAATTAACTCAGTGAGTGACATGGCTTAAACTTCTAGATATGCGAGAATAAATTGATCATAAGCGATCTGTGAGGTACGGTCTAACAATCCCGTTGCACACCGACCGTATCAGGTTGGTCGGTGCTGAGTAACAAGAACCACATCATGTCCAGCATCAATTAGAAATCTCGCAGTGATTGCGTAAACGTCTTGATCGAGAAGAAATTTCATTATTAAGCCGACAAGAGTTTAATGTCTTCAGCCGCTACTAAAGCGATAGCATATTGCAGACAAGCACGAATGTCTTCAATTTGTAAATCAGGGTAATAATCCTGAATAATTATACTGAAAGAGAGTCCCTCATTTAGCAACTCAAGAACACTCTGCACAGTGATGCGCGTCCCTTCTATGCAGGGCTTCCCAAAATGAATTTGAGGGTTAACAGAAATTTTATACATTGTTGTCACCTAGTCGTAAGATGCCCTTATTTTAGATCACATTGCACAAAAAAAGCCGTATAACAAGTCGCTGCACCGGAACGCCGTCATTTGGTTGGTTGAGTGCGATCGCCGATCTTGTAGGGTGCGTTACGGCGAATTATTAATTTTAGTTTTTTGACTAAATTGATAGCCGCCTAACGCACCCTACTGGTTTGTTTCAGCTAAGATAGGGCAATAGATTTCGGCTTAAAGTCTTAGATTATAGAATTTATAGCATTTTTCT
>MTBT01000268.1 GCA_002282935.1 Microcystis sp. LSC13-02
AACCCTTTTTCCCAAGTATCTTAGCATGACAATTCTGGTAAAACCTAGTAATTGATTGCCAGGCTCTATCAGCAGCCGATTGACGAGCTTGTGAGTTTAATTTATCAACCCAAGGTGTCTCTTTATTGTTAGCTAGTACCGCACAAAGCTTTTGGAGGTCATTGCGGGTTGTTCCTTTATTTTCTATCCAATAACGAACACAAGAATTACGCACAAACTGAGAAGTTCTGATAGCTTCATCGAGCCGGTGATATTGCTCTGGTGTTCCGTTTTTTAGCTTTGCTTCTACGACTAGCATCTAACAATCCACGACCATTGGCTAAATTAGGTATAACACAGTTTACCCACAGATGGTGGAATTAAATCGATGCTCCGCGGTTGATATTCTGGTCGGATTTCATCCCCCGCTAATTTTGTTGAGTATCTTGTCGAAAAATGTAGCGGGGGCATTCATCCGACATTTTAGGTAAGATAGTTTTAACGATTGCCTGTATGTAAAGGGGTATATTAATTTCATGACAGCTACTAGCACAATTCCCGATTTTTGTCAAGGGATAAAATATTTTGGGGCTTCCTTACCCGAATTTGATAAATATGCAGGAAAAGCCGCTATCGCTGAGGGAAAAACCGCTATTATTGCCGCTAATGACCCGAATGCTATCTATCAAACCCTCCTAGCCGCCGATGCTTTGCGTTACCTCACCCTACAAATCACCGCTACCAAAGAATCGGGACACCCCGGCGGTTTTGCCAGCGCTGCCGACGTGATTGCCTCTTTGATGATGTTAGGCCAGAAAAATATTTTCACCGAAGTGGGCCATCATGCCCCCGGTTTTTATAGTAACGTCTTTCTCGATCGCTCTCTCGAAGCCATGGGCATCAGCAACGTCAGGGAATTGGGAGAACGTTTTCGGGAAAAACACGGACTTTTAGGGCATCTTTCTGGACAAATCCCCGGACTGCTCGGGCCGGCCGGTCCTTTGGGCCAAGGACAACATTTCGCCATGGCGGCGGCCAAATTACACCCTAATACCCTTTTCCCTGTGACTATCGGGGATGGTGGTTTAGGAGAACCGTACATTATGAGTAGTTTTGGTCATTTTCACACTGCTTACCCTGAAATTACCAATTTTCTGCCGATTTTAGTTTGGAATGGCTATTCCCAAGAACACCATAGCATGGTGTCCCTGAAAACTAACGCCGAAATGGAAGCCTATTGGCGCGGTAATGGTTTTGAGGAAGTGATTTTAATTAATGCCAAAGACTTCGATAATGCTAATCAAAATGGGGAATATGTAGATAGCACCAAATTCTCTTTTAACCAGCGTCTGGAGTTCATGAAAGCGGTGTTAATGGCCACGGATAAAGCCGCCCAATTAGCTTTAGGAGGCCAACTAACGGTGATCATTATTAAACAACTTAAAGGGGCGGGAGTTCACAAACGGGGAGCGGCTTCCCATAATCTTTATCCAGGAGATTCTTTAGAAAAAGATTATATCGTTACTGCCTTACAAGAACGCGCTTTACCCCCTGAAGCTTGGGCAATTGTTCGTACTAATTTCGAGCGCTCTGGAGGCGGTCCGGCAGTGGAAACAGTGGTGACGGAAAAAGTCTTCCCGCTGCCGGATTTAGGAACCTTACCGATGGCCGAATATAGCGTCGGTGGCGATAAAAAAGTAGCCACCACTGCCATGGGGGAATTAGTGGTAGCTGTGGGTAAAGCTGACCCCAATTTTGTCGTCACTAATGCTGATGGTAATGCCGCTTCGGGAATTAATAATATTAACGTCGGTTTAAAGATTATTCACCCCACCAGCGATGATAGCTATTTCCAAGCACCTAACGGTCAAGTTTATGAGCCTTTAAGCGAGGATGCCTGTGCTGGATTAGCCGTCGGTTTATCTCTCTTGGGAGGGCGGACTTTATGGTGTTCCTACGAGTCTTTTGCTATCAATGGTTTACCGATTTGGCAGACTGTAACCCAAGCGATGGCCGAGTTACGTCGTCCCACCCCTTCTACTATTACTTTATTCACCGCCGGAGCCTTGGAGCAAGGGCGTAATGGTTGGACACACCAACGCCCAGAGATTGAAAATTATTTCGCCGCTATGATGCGAAATGGTAATATTTTCCCGCTCTTTCCCTGCGATGCTAACAGTATTCAAGTCTGTTATGAATGGGCGTTAGGAACTATCAATAAAGGCATTACAATCACCGCTAGTAAATCGCCTTTACCGGTGCGAACCACTTTTGAGCAAACCCGCCAAGCTTTAGAAAAAGGCGGCGTAATTCTCCACGAATCGGAAGGCAGTAAAAAAGTCGTTTTTGCCGTCATTGGCGATATGACTTTATTACCCGTCTTTGAGTCTGCACAACAGTTAGAAGCAGCGGGAATCGGTGTAAAAATCGTCTCGGTAATTAATCCCCGTCGTCTCTATCGTCCTGGCGATGTGATGAGTGAAACTAGCTCGGCAGCTGATAATAATTTCCTCGATGATGCTGGTTTTGACAGTCTCTTTGCCGGTGATGCTTTAATCGGAGTAACCGGTGGTACAAGCGCCATGTTAGAACCGATTATGTTACGCAGTAATGCGCGTCGGGATGTCTTCGCTTGGAAACGGGGAGAAACCACCGCCAGTGCCGGGGAAATTATGGCCTATAATGGCTTAACTGCCAATGCTTTAACTGCGCGTGCTACCCAGTTATTAGGTTAAGTTCCCAGTTAGTTTTTTTTGATTATTCCCTACTCTCTCTGATTGGAGAGTAGGGATTTTTTCCTCAGGTCACTTTCGCCAACGGGATAAACTTTTAATCATTTTCCATAGGCGAGGATATTGGAGGGATAGATAGCGTTTAATATGGGATTTTAAACTAACTAAATCCTGAGATTCTTTCAGTTCTCTATCTTGATAAAAACGAATTAAATCATCCCGTCTTTTCAGTAAAATTTTAATTTGTTGGTAATCTTCTGAGCTTAAAACTTGATGGGGTTGAATATTTTCTGGCAGCGGGCGCGGGATGTAAAAAGTTGTATGAGATGGTGATAATTCCTGGTCCGGACGTTCTTTAGTATAGAGATAGATAGAAAGAGATTTACGCGATAAATGCCGTTGATTTTCTGGCAAATTAATCTGAGAAAATCCATGCCATGAATATTCATTGGTTTCAAAAATAACACAACAATTAAAGATAGGTAGAAAAGATTTAATCTTATTTTCTTCCGGTTGACGAGGATTGGAATGTAACTCTAGATTCCCTCCCCAATCTGCTTGCCATTGGGGATTTAAATAGATTAATAAATTCAAGCGGCGATGATACCAATGACGCTCATCGAAGTTAAAATCAATGTGAGGGTCTAATTCTTGACCGTGTAAATTTTCGTGGGTTCCACCCCCATAAAAACTAGGGTCTGGAATTAAATTATCGACACCGGTTAATTCGGAAATTAACTCTAAAAACTCTTTAGCTTGAACGTAGCGGCCAAACTGTTGATAAATACCCCCTAAACCGATTAAATCCTCATTAACCGCCTTGCCGCCAACTTTTCCTAACTCACTAATGGCTTTTTGCGGATTAAAACTCGGAAAATTTTCCAGCAAAATTTGCGCTTGCTCCCCAACTAAAAAATTATCGATGACCAAATGCTTAAACGGTTGCGCTGTCTCAAAATCTTGACGATAGACAGAAGATTTCTCATAAACAAGGGGATTAATAAACATTAGACAGCTTTTTTGTTGGTATGATAAATTATAGCAATCAAACTAGCAAAATAAAGATTAACTCTCCTATTGACCTAATCGCCTATGGACTGGTGGCACAAACTCAAAGATAATCCTCTCGCCCGTTCGGGAGCAGTTTTACTGTTAATCTTCTATTTAAGTGTAATTGCGGCGGATTTTGTCGCTCCCTACTCTCCCTACTCCTCCCAACCCGGTCAGTCTCTCCTACCCCCCACTCAAATCTTTTGGCGCTCGCAGTCGGGAAGTAACAAGGGTGAGTGGATTGGCCCCCACGTCTATCCCACCACTCAAAGTGCTATTAATATAGAAACTGGTGAGCGGAAGCTAATGAGAGATTTTAACAAACCCTTGCCGCTGCGTCTCTTGGTTAAGGGTGAAACCTATAATTTAGGTCAAATTCGCCTACCTTTGCCGCCAAAATGGGAGGAAGTAACTTTATTCGCCGGTATCCCTTTTGATCTCCATCTGTTCGGAGTCATCGGCGATGGTAGAATCAATATATTGGGAACTGACGAATCGGGACGCGATAGTTTTAGTCGCTTGATTTTCGGGGGCAGAATTAGTTTATTTATCGGTTTGGTCGGGATTTTAATTTCTTTCCCTATCGGTTTATTTGTCGGTGGCGTTTCTGGCTATTTTGGCGGTTGGTTAGATGCGATTTTAATGCGTTTTGTGGAAGTTTTGATGACTATCCCCGGCATATATTTACTCGTGGCCCTAGCGGCAGTTTTACCCGCAGGATTAACCAGCACCCAGCGCTTTTTATTAATCGTCCTGATTACTTCTTTTATCAGTTGGTCGGGATTAGCGCGGGTAATTCGCGGTCAAGTTTTATCCCTGAAAGAACAGGAATTTATCCAGGCCGCTAAAGCTATGGGAGCAAAACCCCTTTATATTATTCTGCGTCATGTGCTGCCCCAAACTGCCAGTTATATCATTATTTCTGCTACGTTAGCTGTGCCGGGGTTTATCGTGGCCGAATCGGTTTTAAGTTTAATTGGTTTGGGAATTCAACAACCAGATCCTAGTTGGGGAAATATGCTTTCTCTGGCTACCAATGCCTCAATTATTGTTCTACAACCCTGGTTAATTTGGCCAGCTGCTTTGTTAATTATTCTCACCGTTTTAGCTTTTAATTTACTCGGTGATGGTTTACGCGATGCCCTAGATCCTCGCAATTTAGAGAGATAATTTAGTTATTTTAGCCATTATCAGTGAACAGTCTCCCCACTTCCCCACTTCCCATTATGAATAAAATCAGTAAAACTTTTAATAATTTCGCCGATAGTTTGGTGATTTATAGTCAAAGATACGGGAAAATAAGCTGGTTAATATTTTTAATTATCTTTGCTTTTATCATGACGATAACCTTTAATTTTCCCGCACAATCGACCAATAAAACCCAAGAAAAAACCGAAATTCGTGGAGTTTGGTTAACTAATATCGATAGTGAAGTGTTATTGAAACCGGAAACCCTAAAAGATGCCCTTAATAGGTTGGCTGATTTAAACTTTAACACTATTTATCCCACGGTCTGGAATTGGGGTTATACACTCTATCCTTCTAAGGTAGCAGAAAAAGTTACGGGACGAGCGATCGATCCCCATGAATCTTTAAAAAATCGCGACTTTTTAGAGGAAATAATTAGCCAAGGTCATCGGAAAAAATTAAGAATTATTCCCTGGTTTGAATTTGGTTTTATGGCTCCTGCGGATTCAGAATTAGCAAAACGACATCCCGATTGGTTAACCCAAAGACAGGATAAAAGTGTGATTTGGTGGGAAGGAAAAGTGCATCAACGGGTGTGGTTAAATCCCTTACATCCGCAAGTAAAAAACTTTATTACGGATTTAGTCAGCGAGATTATTACTAACTACGATATAGAAGGAATTCAGTTTGATGATCATTTTGGTTATCCCGCCGATTTTGGCTATGATGAAACCACGATTAAACTCTATCAAAGGGAACATTCGGGACAATTGCCACCGCAAGATTACCAAGATAAAGCATGGATTCAATGGCGGGCCGATAAAATTACTGACTATATGAATAGTTTAGCCCAGACGATTAAAAAGCGCCAACCTACAGCGATTATTTCCCTATCTCCTAATCCCTACACTTTCTCCCTAGAATCCTATCTTTTAGATTGGCAAAAATGGCAAGAAAAAAACTTGATTGATGAGTTAATAGTACAAGTGTATCGAACTGATATGAACGCCTTTGACTGGGAATTATCGCAACCAGAATTACAGCAAGCTAGAGAATCTATCCCCGTGGCTATTGGGATTTTATCTGGTTTAAAAGGTCGTCCGATTCCGATGGTTAATATTACTCAACAAGTGGAAAAATCGAGACAACAAAATTTTGGTGTTTCTTTCTTTTTCTACGAAACTTTATGGAATATCAGCAATGAATCTCCTTCCTATCGACGCAGGATTTTTCGGGAAATACTCCAGTCTGCTAATCCTAGCTAAAATTGCTGACTTTAAGCGAAATTATCGCCCTAACCCCGCTATAGTTTCTTAAGTTTATCTTTAAACTAAGAAAAAGCAGCAGGGAGAAACTAAAATCGCTAGAATGAAAGAAGACTCTCTTTTATCACTTTATCCATGCTGATCAGATCTAACCGAAGCTCGATCGCTAAACCTATTTTACTGTTTCTTGGCTGCCTTGTGATCGGGCAGTTGGGGATATTAGTGGTAGCCAATAGCCTCTGGTTTACCGAGATGGGTTATTTAAACACTTTCCTGAAGCAATTATCTTGGCAACTGGGATTAGGTTGGGGAAGTGCGATTCTTTCTCTACTCTTTATTTTTACTAATTTACGTTTAGCCCAGCGTTTTCGTTGGCAAAAACCCCGGGAAGATAGTTATCCTCTTAGTTCTCAATCTCCTAGTATTAATTTACTCGGTCTTTTGATTATCGCAACGGGAATTGGAGCTTGGATCGGGTCAATGTTATTGTATTACAGTAAACTAGCCCTCAGTCTCTGGACACCAGATTTTAATCTCCCTAACCTTAGTTCTTCCCTAAGTTCTCCTCTGGAAATAGTTTGGATTAGGCAAGTATTAACCGATATTTCCAGTAATCTGTGGCAAGGGGTAATTATCGCTCTTTTAGTCTTGGGATTATTAATTAAAACCGAGTATTTTTTGCGAATAATATCTATAGTATTCACTGTAATGCTATCTCTTATTATTGCTGGGCAGTGGGCGAATTTTTTAAAATATTTTTATGGTGTTCCTTTCAATATTAACGATCCTCAATACGGGAATGATTTAGGTTTTTACATCTTTCAATTACCCCTGTGGCAGTTACTAGAATTATGGCTCGGTGGTGTGGGAATATATACTCTTTTTGCTGTTAGTTTAACCTATCTTTTTTCGGCCGACAGTCTTTCTCTGGGAACATTTCCGGGGTTTTCCCGTCCGCAACTGCGTCATTTATACGCCCTATGGAGTGGGTTAATGGGGCTGCTAGTATTACACCATATTATTCAGCGTTACCTGCTACTGTATTCTCCCGAAGGAGTAGTTTATGGTGCGGGTTATATCGATATTCATGTTGGCCAATTTATTGAAATTATTCTGGGAACTATTGCAGGAATAACCTCTATATGGTTAGGAGAAAAAGCATTATTTGGTAAAATAAACCGTCGCAAATTACACAAAACTACCAGGAAAAAGTTGGTATTTTCCCCCTACTTAGTTCCTGTATTTCTCTATTTAATTGTTTGGACAAGTGGCACAATTATCAGTGGAGCATTACAAAAAATAATCGTACAACCGAATGAATTAGTGAGAGAAAGACCCTATATTGAAAGAAGTATTCAATCCACAAGAGCAGCTTTTTCCTTAGATAGAATTGATGCCCAAGTTTTCGATCCACAGGCCGAATTAAATGCCGAAGTTTTAGAGAGAAACCATCTAACTATCGATAATATTCGTCTTTGGGACACCAAACCACTGCTAGAAACTAACCGACAATTACAGCAAATTCGCTTATATTATAAATTCCCCGATGCTGATATTGATCGCTATAGGGTACGAGTGGGAGTGCCTGAAAAAATCGAGGAACGTCAAATATCTGAAAAACAACAGACCATTATTGCCGCTAGAGAATTAGATTATAGTGCGGTTCCCACTTCTGCTAATACTTGGGTGAATAAACATCTCGTTTATACCCACGGTTATGGGTTCACTCTTTCCCCGGTTAATTTAGTGGCTGCTGGGGGTTTACCCTACTATTTTGTCAAAGATATCGGCACAAATAAAGACGAAGGAGCCCTACAAACCTCTAGCGAATTAATTGATTATAGTATTCCCATTGGTAAACCCCGCATTTACTACGGGGAATTAACTAATAATTATGTGATGACTCCCACCACCGTAGAAGAATTGGATTTTCCTAGCGGGGATGGAAATGTCTATAATACCTACGATGGTAAGGGAGGAATCCTAGTGGGGACGGGGTGGAGACGTTGGCTATTTGCCCTTTATCTGCGGGATTGGCAAATGTTATTTAGCCAAGATTTTACTCCCGAAACTCGCTTATTAATGCGTCGTGATATCCAAAATCGCGTGCAAACTATCGCCCCTTTTTTAAATTATGATCGCAACCCCTATTTAGTAGCGGCAGATGTGGGGGATAGTAGTAGTAAATTACATTGGATTATTGATGCTTATACTATCAGCAATCGCTATCCCTATTCTGACCCCGGGAAAGATAAATTTAACTATATTCGCAATTCGGTCAAAGTGGTAGTGGATGCCTATCATGGAACGGTGAATTTCTATGTTGCCGATGAAAATGATCCAATCATTCAGACCTGGAGTAAAATCTTTCCTCATCTCTTTAAATCTTTAGCAGAAATGCCAAAAACTATCCGCAGTCATATCCGTTATCCCGAAGATTTATTTAGTACCCAAGCGGAAAGATTATTAACCTATCACATGACCGATCCGCAAGTATTTTATAATCGGGAGGATCAATGGGAAATTCCCCTAGAAATTTACGGCACGGAACCCCAGGCTGTATCACCCTATTATTTAATCATGAAACTGCCCGATTCCGACAAAGAAGAATTTATTCTCCTCCATCCCTATACTCCCTCTAGTCGGCAAAATTTAATCGCTTGGTTAGCAGCGCGTTCAGATGATAGAGAGTATGGTAAGTTATTGCTCTATCAATTTCCTAAACAAAGGTTAGTGTATGGACCGAATCAAATTGAGGCTTTAATTAACCAAGATCCAGATATTTCTCAACAGATTTCCCTTTGGAATCGGGACGGTTCTAAAGTTTTGCAAGGACACCTATTAATTATTCCCATTGAACAATCTCTGCTTTATGTAGAACCTTTGTATCTAGTGGCAGACCAAAATAGTGTCCCGACAATCGCTAGAGTAACAGTTGCTTATCAAAATAAAATTGTCATGGAACCAACCTTGAAGGAAGCTTTAGAAAAGCTATTCTCAGGTCATCAGAGCTAAATTGCTGCTAATTGGCCACAAATTAGCAAGAAAGCTGATGTTGGTTCCAGAACAATCCTCCATATCCCCGAATTTGCCCGGAAAATTGCCTGCTCTGGTTAATCAGCCAATTTTAAAATCCAGTATCATCAAAGGATTGAGTTATTCTTTTAATTGGAAAAGTGGGCAATTAATTCCGTGCGAGATGAATTAATTAGGGTTGAGTGAAAAAGTCTTTTAGTGGGGACAGGGAACAGGGAACGCCGGAACCGCCGAACGGGAACAGTTTTTGAGGCTTTAACCCATCCGGCACTGTCATAGAGCGTTACATTTGGCACTTTTTCGCTCCTAAAAAACGGCGAAACTCTTGTCCAGATTACCTTGTATTAGTTCTTCAGCAAACCCTATGTAAAACCTGTTTAGCCACATTCACAATGCCTTTTGGGGTAAAATTCTGTTTAAATTGGCTAAATTGGGGGGAATATATCCCCTATCTGGTTTTAATCTGAACTGAGGTTAACCACAGCTAATTCTAATCTTGGCTCTTCCTTTTCTAGCTCCTTTTTGCTAAAACTTAACACCTCATCTAGACAATCAATTACCACCGTATCCCCTTCCATAAAAGCTTGTTCGAGAATTTTTGTGGCTAAAGGATTCTCCAACTCCCGTTGGATAGCACGTTTTAAAGGTCGCGCACCGTAGGTGGGATCGTAACCAACAGTAACGATATGATTTTCTGCTGCCGCAGTTAATTCTAGATTGATTTTTTGTTCTCCTAATAATCTTTCCAGACGCTGTAATTGCAGACGAACAATGTAACGCAATTCTTCTTTTTTCAGGGTATGGAAAATAATTAAATCGTCGATACGATTCAAAAATTCGGGACGAAAATGACTCCGCAAAGCTGTTAAAACCCGTTTCCGCATCTCCTCATAATCGGCATCTTCGGAAACATTTAAAATATGGTCACTGCCAATATTACTGGTCATCACGATAATCGTATTCCGAAAATCCACCACGCGCCCCTGAGAGTCGGTAATGCGCCCATCGTCAAGCACTTGTAATAAAATGTTAAAAACATCCCGATGTGCTTTTTCCACTTCATCCAATAAAACCACAGAATAGGGACGACGACGCACCGCTTCCGATAGTTGTCCCCCTTCCTCGTAACCCACATAACCCGGAGGCGCGCCGATTAACCGCGAAACCGCGTGTTTTTCCATGTATTCCGACATATCGATGCGAACCATGGCCTCCTCGGAGTCGAACAGTAACCCCGCTAAGGCCCGCGCTAACTCGGTTTTACCCACTCCTGTAGGTCCCATAAATAGGAATGAACCAATTGGACGGGAGGGATCTTTCATTCCCGCGCGCGCTCGTCGAATCGCCGCCGCTACTGCCGTGACCGCTTCATTTTGTCCGACAACTTTTTTCTGTAAATGAGACTCTAATTCTAATAATTTTTGTCGTTCTGATTCCATTAAACGATTGACTGGAATTCCTGTCCAACGGGCAACTATTTCGGCAATATCGGCATCAGTTACCTGTTGTCTTAACAGGGTAGAACCTGCCGCTTGAATAGTTTCTAGTTCTTTTTCTTTTACTTCTAATTCCCCTTGTAAAATTTCTAGTTTGCCATACTTTAATTGGGCTGCTTTATTGAGATCATAAGCCCGTTCCGCCTGTTCCACCTGTAGGCGCAATTGTTCCTCTTCCTCTCGCAATAATTTAATTTCCTCGGCGATATGTTTTTCCGTTTGCCATTGGTCAGCGAGGGGCTTTTGTTTACTTTCTAATTCCTCAATTTCTTCGATAATTCTTTCTAAACGCTCTTGAAAAGCTCGATCTTTTTTCTCCTCTTTTTCTAAGGAGAATTTTTCCATCCGTAACTGCATTAAGCGACGATCTATCATTTCCAAATCGGCGGGTTTAGTGGTACTTTCTACCTCTAATTTGGCCGCCGCTTCATCGACTAAATCGATCGCTTTATCTGGTAAAAAGCGATCGCTAATATAACGATGGGATAAGGTAGCTGCTGCCACTAGGGCCGAATCGGTAATTGTCACCCCATGATGCAGCTCATAACGTTCTTTTAAACCCCGCAGAATTGAGATAGTATCCTCCACGGAAGGTTCCTTAATATAAACCTGTTGAAAACGTCTTTCTAAAGCGGGATCTTTTTCAATATGATTGCGATATTCATCTAAAGTTGTCGCCCCAATACAGCGCAATTCCCCCCGAGCTAACATAGGTTTTAATAGGTTGCCTGCATCCATCGATCCCCCTTCCCTAGAACCCGCACCGACGACGGTATGTAGTTCATCGATAAAGAGAATAATTCTCCCTTCTGATTGGGTAACTTCTTTCATGACTGACCGCAATCTTTCCTCGAATTCGCCTCGATATTTTGCCCCAGCGATTAAACTTCCCATATCGAGGGAAATTAACTGACGATTTTTCAAAGATTCGGGAACATCTCCGTTAACAATCCGTTGAGCTAATCCTTCAGCTATAGCGGTTTTTCCTACCCCCGGTTCACCGATTAAAACCGGGTTATTTTTAGACCGTCGCGAGAGGACTTGCACCACCCGTCGAATTTCTTCATCGCGACCGATAACCGGGTCTAATTTGCCTTCTTTGGCCGCTGCTGTTAAATCCCGGCCATATTTATCTAAAGCTTCGTATTTTTCCTCTTGATTGGGTTCAGTAACCTTTTGAGTACCGCGAATAGCTTTGATAGCTAATTCTAAATCTTGGGGGTCAAGATTGAAGGTGCGTAAACATTTCCGGCCAACCCTTTCATCTTCGGCAAAACCGACGAGAAGATGTTCGACGGAGATAAATTTATCTTGCCAACTTTCCCGGGATGCTTCCGCTCGATCGAGCAGCAGATCGAGACCACGACCTAGGTATAATTGATCGACGATGGCCACTTTCGGCTGTCGGTTGGTGAAGACTTCTAGCTGTTGTTGCAGTCGCGGAATTTCAATATTAGCTTTTTGTAAAATCCGGGTGGCTAGACCGTTATTCTGCTCTAGGAGGGCAATAATAACGTGTTCCACCTCTAAGGTCTGATTTTTAAAGCGTCGCGCAATTTCTTGCGATTTAACAATCGAATCCCAAGCTTGTTCGGTAAATTTATTCGAGTCTGTGGGTTGCATTCTGCACCAATGAGGAAAGCCAGTGTCAGAGGTCTAGTATAGCAAGGAGTCTCGATCGATCACAAAGTTCCAGGAGCCACAAAAGCTCTGACTTATTTATCACTATTACCCAATTCGCTTAAAGCAGTCCCGGTGAGACGACAAATTTGCCACTCTTTGAAGACCTTAGCCCCCATTTTTCCATAAAAATCGATCGCCAGTTGATTCCACTCTAAGACAGTCCATTCTAAAAGTCCTGCATCCCTAGCGACGGCAATTTTAGCCACAGCAATTAGTAAAGCTTTCCCGATCCCTTGACTGCGATAATCGGGTAAAACGAAGATATCTTCTAGGTAAAGCCCCGGTTTAGTGATAAAGGTGGAATAGTTAGCAAAAAATACGGCAAAACCGACTATTTTACCCTCTACTTCCGCCACCAATGCTTCGATGTAGGGTTTTTCTCCGAATAAATGATCCCCTAACGCTTGACTATTTCCTGTCATTAAATGGCTGCGTTCTTGATAGGCTGCTAAGGCAAGAATTAAGTCAAAAATAGCCTTGACATCGGTAGCAACGGCAGCACGGATGGAATAATTCATGATTGCTGGTCAAATCTTGATTTTAATGCTGATGATGTTTATGGGGAGATTCAGCAGGGGGAGAATTAAGATTGGAAAAATGACCGTTATTTAATCCCATCCCAACGCTACCAATACTGAAAAGTCCCATGGAAACAAAACCGGCTGCAATTGTCCCCATGGCCACGGTTCCAATGGAAACCACTCCCATAGGAACAATACCGATGGAAATAACGCCCATGGGAACAATGCCAATAGAAATTATACCAGTGGGGGCAATACCGATCGACAACCATTTTCGCCCGGAATTACCACAACTATTCTCTTTTTCTTGACCTAGATTGGAATCCATGCTTTTAATCCCGAAGATGCTTTGAGCCTTCCCATCCTAGGTTAGGGGTAGAATTCTTGTCAAAAGACCGCTAGTCAAAATGAAAGTTAATTTTTTATAAAAACTATTGACTTTTCATCTCAGTTATGTATTGGCGGGATACCAGCCGCGTCGAGAATTTTCGGGACTAAATCCTCCCGTTTAATCGCCATGATGTGGACACCTTGACATAACTGCTGGGCTAATTTTATTTGTTCGGCGGCGATTTTGATGCCTTCTTCGAGAGGATGAGCTGCATCGGCGAGTCTTTGAATGATCTGGTCGGGAATTTGTACCCCTGGCACATTTTTATTTAAAAATACGGCGTTTTTAGCTGATTTTAACAGAAAAATCCCCGCTAGAACTGGTTTATCGGCGAGGGAGGCCACCTGCTGCATAAACTTATCAAGGCACTCGAAATCCGTAACTAATTGACTTTGAAAAAACTGCGCTCCTGCTTCGATTTTACGCTCAAAACGGCGTTGAAGACCAGACCAACTTTTTGACTGCACATCGACGGCAGCCCCGGCAAAAAGTTCTAGAGGTCCATCCGGTAAAGATTTATCGTTAAAGTCAAAACCTTTATTCAATTTATCGATTAATTTTAACAAACGTACCGATTCTAGGTCAAAAACTGCCCTAGCTTGGGGATGATCTCCTGCTTTGACGGGATCTCCAGTTAAAGCTAGTATATTTCTCAATCCTAAAGCATGAGCGCCCATTAGGTCTGCTTGTAATCCGATCACATTGCGATCGCGACAGGCCATTTGACAGATGGGTTCGATGTCGTGTTGATAGAGAATAGCGGAGGCTGCCAGAGAGGACATTCGCACTACGGCGCGACTGCCATCGGTAATATTAGCCGCATGAACGCGATTTTTTAGCCAGAGGGCCATCTCTAGCATATGACTGGCATTACCACCTTTCGGGGGAGTAATCTCGGCTGTAATCAAAAATTCTCGGTCTTGAACCGCGCGTCGTAAACGAGTAGTCATCGAGTTATCTAGGGTTTAATCATAAATTCTATAGTAGATTTAGCCCGAAAATCACTCGGAGGGAAGGAATGATCATCGGGCTGCGTGCTTTATACTGGTCAGTGTCAGTGCCTAGCTGATATCTAAGTTAGCTGGCAGGAAAAATTTTCTAATGTAGTATAATACACTGACAGTTTAACCAAATTCGTTTACAAGTGTAAAGGACAACCGATTCGATCGAGCGATCATGCAAACTCTTTCTCGTTTACCTACTAAAGACAAAGGCCTAATCATGCCCCATCCCCTCAAAATCGTCGCTTTAGGTGATAGCCTTGTGTATGGCTATGGCGACCCCGTGGGTGGCGGTTGGGCCGAGCGCCTACGTCGTTTGTGGATGGAAAGTGCCGGTCATGCCCTGTATAATTTGGGTATTCGCGGCGATCGAGTGGTACAAGTGTCCGAACGTTTAGAACAGGAATTTCGTCTCAGGGGGGAAATTCGCAATCGTCTCCCCGACCTGATTCTTCTCTCCGTCGGTGTTAATGATACAGCCCGCTTGGGCCGGCCCGATGGTCGCACCTACACCGATCACGATCTTTTTCAAACTCAAATCGAACATTTACTCGCCCGGGCCCGTTCTCTTTGCCCGGTTTTGTTTATAGGTATGATTCCCGTGGATGAGCGGAAAATGCCCTTTTTAGATTGCTTTTACTTCAACCATGGCGATCAGTATCGTTTTAAAGAAACCACTAAACAAGCTTGTCTAGAGCAAAATATTCCCTATCTCGATTTATTTGATCTCTGGATGGACCGGGGTGATCTGTGGTGCCAAGAAAGATTAATGGCAGATGGACTTCATCCCAATGTGCAAGGCTATCAATCAATTTTAGAGGATATTTTAAACTGGTCGCCCCTCACCTCCTTTGTCGGTGTGGATGGTTTTATCTTAAATGTCGGGTGAAGACCCTCAGTTTCACTGACGGGATGAAACCCGACCAATATAGAACAGCGAAGCACCACTAAATCCTTGA
>MTBT01000269.1 GCA_002282935.1 Microcystis sp. LSC13-02
TTCTGCGGAAATTTGTAGATAATAATCTTCTCGATTAACTCGATAACATTTCTTTGAGTGTTAGGGTCAATAATCTGTTGGCGAGTTTGCTTAATCAAGGATTGAACCTGTTCGGGTGCTTTTTTCCCGCTGATGAGGATAAACTGGAGGATACTTATCCCCAGAGAGGGAGGAGATTCAGCCTCGATTTCATCGAGATATATTCGTTGTATCCGCTCTAAGTTTAGCAAATTTTGGTAAGCGATGGGAAACCCAATGTCCAAGCGGCGCTTTCCCCACAGAATCACGGGACAGCAGGCGCGTTCCGGCTTATACTGCTTGAGATAGAGGAAGATTTGAGTCATAAATCGCCAATAAAAATCCTCGTCTTTTTGAAATTGAACTTCGACAAAGTAAAGCGGATAATCTGGGTGGTCTGCATCGGGAATAAATACCCCATCGAGTCGGAAAGCCAATTCTTTGATTTCGATTGACTTGAATTGATAATTTTGCGCTAGATTGGGAGATTCTCCTAGCAGTTGAAAGAGAAGTTCGGGAAAGACTTGAAATAGGGTATAAAAGATTTTATCGGTTTTCATTACTCCTTCTTTGGTCGTCAAGTCAATAGTTTT
Organism: Microcystis sp. LSC13-02; assembly: GCA_002282935.1. Taxonomy (GTDB): domain Bacteria; phylum Cyanobacteriota; class Cyanobacteriia; order Cyanobacteriales; family Microcystaceae; genus Microcystis. The sequence goes on from MTBT01000269.1 coordinate 612, forward strand.
TTTATGAATTTTCGTTAAGTTTTTGTTAAATTTAGATTACTCTAACTAGCTTGATGTTTGAGCGTAGCTATTCCTAATTGCAAAACCTCTAAAACCTTGCCTAAATCACCAGCTAGTAAAGCATCTCTATCTAACCATAATCCAGGGAATATCTGGGAACAAATTATCCCTTCTGAGTTCGGTTCAAGTTTAATATATTCTTCATTGGTTAATCTAAACCAATCAAATTCTCCATCTTCGACTCGCCAGACTAAATATTCTTGCACTTGGTTACGGCGATAAACATTGAGTTTTTGATGTAAGTCAAGGGAGACGGTACTCGCTGCAATTTCGACGATTAACTCTGGCGCACCTTCGACATAACCATCCTCACTAATCGTTGATTGTCCACCATTTTTAATTCTTAATAGTGCATCAGGTTGAGGTTCATTGTCCGCATCAAGGCGCACCGTACAATTATCACCTAATTCTGTTCCGGGTGTACTTGACCAATAGTTACCTAACCAAGTAATAATGCGCGCATGAGGATTGCCATGATTCGTAATTCTTAGGGGAGAAGCCATAATATAAACAATTCCTTCAATGAGTTCTGCTTTTTTTAGATTTGGCATGGCATTATATCTACGCTCAAATTCACGACGAGTAAGCTTGTCCCCATTTTCTAGGCGTGGAATGGTTAATTGAGGAGAAATTGTTGCAGTAGCTATCATCTTGGTATTTCCTGTCGTCAAAAAATGGGTAATTCTAAAGTAAATCTGGGTAAAACGTCCTCCCCAGATAAGGTGGTTGGTAATGAGACGATTTATACTTCCTGATTTTGGCGATAGATGGCTACCTGTTGACTAATGGGATCAATTAACCAACCGAGTCTTAAGCCACTATCAAGATATTCCTCCATTTTTTCTTGGAGTTGACTTAAAGAATCAGTACGCAACCTTAATTCTATCACAAAATCAGGACAAACTGTTAATAGCACCAATTGGGGGCATAATGATTAATTCGCCTTCGGCAGTTTGTTCAATTCGCCAATCGTCGTTACTATGGCAAAGTTGATAAAATTGCTCATCGCTTAAATTGACGGATTTTAAGTTTAAGGTAATGCTTTCTGCGGTAATCATGGGGGTTAATTTGCCTAATTAAATACTTGAGAAACTTTTATATTTAGTTGATTAAATATAGATGATTTTACTAAGTCATCATTGCTAAAATTACCTATTTCTGTATAAGTATTTCCTCTTAATTCTAAGACTAAAATGGTTTGAGTTTGGGGATCAACTATCCAGTATTCAGGAATACCACAATCTTGATATTGGATTCTTTTGGCTATGTAATCTCTTTCTCTTTGAATTTCACCAAGGCTAACTACTTCAATAACTAATAAAGGGGGTGACATGGAAAGAAGAATAGTATTTCTTTTTGAGAGTAGTTTAATATGTTCTTCTCGAATAATTGTTAAGTCAGGATAACGGTTTTTAGGTTCTCCTCTGACTTCTAATTCTAAACCATGTCCTCTGATTATATCAGTTCCTAGCATTAAGGCAAATACCAAGAAAAGACGATTGGCAATTTGGTAGTTCAGTCCTGATTCTGGTGGCATTTCTATCAATTTGCCGTTAAATAATTCATATAATCCCTCTGAATTATCCTCATATTGTAGATATTCAGCGAAGGTTTCAAATCGAGGTTTAGTTATTAACATCAATTTTACTCCATCTTGAATGATTTGTAATAATAAAGCCGAATATTGTCAATCTTCGTTTTCTCTAATTCTTTTTGAGTAGTACCTACCTACATACTAAGAACTGTTAGTTTGCTAAAGTCAAAGTTATGTCCTAAAAATTTCTGTAATAACGAATAATCTAATTGAACACCAACACGGCTTTCAACTTGCAGAAAAAAAGCTAAAGATTGAGTTAGACATTTTTGCCATTCTTGGGACTGATCTTTAAAAAAGAGCATAAACCGTGAGGCAATGAGTTTATCTAATTCTATCTTACAGGAGGCTTCAATATTACAATCGCCTTCAACTTCCATAACAAAATCTTCAAACAGCCGCAGAGTATAAATCGGCTCAACATCAAAAGCTTGTTGATGATTACGGACAAATTGTATTCTTTGCTCTTTGAGGGAGTTTTTTTGAATCTCAGCAACTATCATAATTTCAAGTGTTAGATTAAAGATGAAAAGTCGGGGATTTATGTAAATCTTTGATTTTGATTCTCAGAGTTTAAGAAAATCCCCGACTTTTTTAATCACTTCGCTCAAAAGCTTCTCCCGCGTGCCAGGTAACAGAAAGCCCTGAATTAACAAGGATTGTGCGTCAATTACAAGGGAGCAACCGTGCGCCTTGGCAAGCAGAAAAAGACTTTTGACATGATTTGAAGTTCGATGCTTGAATCGGGAGGATTACTCCGCGTCGTCTCCCGCAAAAGGATACCGCGAATCCCGCGCATCCCATTCCAGGGGGGCGATCGCATTGCCATCACGAGAGACGGTAGCGGCATTTTCCCGTTGGACAGGAGCAGCATTGCGGGGTGTCAGTTTCTTGGTTTTCATGGTGGAATTTCCTCCAATCAGTTGGTTTTTCACAGTATGGCAAAACTGCCAATCCAAGTCAACAGCCTTAATAAAACAGCTACCCCCCCCCTACAGGGGGGAAGATCAAGAAGATTTTTTTTTAGGGAAGGGGTGTCTTGAATTAGTCAACAAAAATCCTCCTCATTGCTGAAAACCGTTGAGACAAGAAGCTTAAGCCCCTTGTCCATACCCAATTTAAATGCACAACAGCTTACCAAATTACTGAAGAATAGAAATTAGCTATTTTTTGATCTGCGGTAATAATAGGAGCTTGATTTTTTTGGGCAATTGCCACAACCACTCTATCTGCTGGATCTCGATGTTCCCATTGTAACTTAACACTTTCTAGCCAAATGTTCTCATCTATGGGAATAATCTGGATAACATCAGACCTTTTGATCGCTGCAATATAGTCATCAATGTCCACACCTAAATCTAATTTTTGGTTTTTAATCTTAATGGCTATTTCCCAGAATGCTATTGATGGCACTAGACCATTTTTTTCCTGTTCCATAAGATCGCAAGCTGACAGGGCTCTTGGAGAAAGTTTATCTGGATCTAAACTCCACCAAATTAAAGCGCAAGTGTCAAGAACAATTTTTATACTTGCTGCCATTCTTCAGTTGTGGGAGTAGTTAAATCTTCAAAATACCGAACTTTTCCTCGCATAGTTTTAAATAATTCCGCAGTTGAATGACTTTTTCGATAGGGTGAAATTCTCGCCACTGGCTTATTTCCCTCGATCACTACAATCTCTTCGCCTTCTAACTCTACATTTTGTAACAATTCTAGTAAATTATCTTTTAACTGAGTTTTGTCAACAGTTTTCATAAACATTTTTTGATGAGTTTATTGTTAATATTTTAGACTACACCACCAACAATGTCAATAGTTTCTAGGTCAATTTTTGTTAAGAAAAAGTCAAGTTTGCGAATCACACTTTCTCACTTAATAAAACAGCTATCTCCTTTTAGGGATTAGTAGTTGTAGATGAAGAACAAACCTTATTCGCTTGGGCATAAATTTTCAACGCAACAGACATTTGTTGTTGTGCCGTTCCTCCTTGGGACTGAAACCAGGCAAAAGTTTCTGGATCGACTTCAACTTCTACAGTAACAGAAGGATTAGGCATTCGCAGTTGTGCTTTAGCCCAAAAATACTCTGATAGAGGAGGAATATCAGAAGTGTCAATATCCTCATCTTTCATTTCATCAATTCTATTCCAATCTGTTTTTGAGATATTGTTCATAATATTTTTGTTTATAAGATAATGATTTTCTTAAAGATATAATACGAATTGTTTGAGCGTCAGGTTCAGTCATCTAGTAAACCAATAGCAACAAAGCGATCTTCTCCATAATTCTCTCGCTCATCTAATTCAACAACCATCGGTAAGTTAAAGATACGATAGGCATCTGCAAAGTCAAATCCCTGGGACAATTCAGACTTGAATTAGCGTTGTTCTGGTGCTTTGTTGGTGCTGATGAGGATAAACTGGTGTATATTTATCCCAAGAGATGATAGATGGGATAACTTTAGATTAGCACTTACTATTCTACCCCACATCTATGCTTCCCTTCTGTTAATTTTCCTTGGTGATCTTCCACATTTCTTAAATAATTTGACCAATCACATCTCTCGATGAATGCTCAAAAAATACCTCGTCTCTGTGAGCTAAAAATTCAGGCAATTACTCCCTATGCTCTCGCGTGGTCGCACCAGCGATCGCTGGTGGAGGCGAGAATTGCTAATCCTAACTTGCCCGACATTTTGCTCCTACTGGAACATCCCCCCGTTTACACCCTCGGTAGCGGTTCAGATATTAAGTTTATTAAATTTAATCTTGACAAAACCGACAAAGAAGTGTATAGAATCGAGCGAGGAGGCCAAGTCACCTATCACTGTCCGGGGCAATTAGTGGGCTATCCGATCCTCAATTTGCGCTATTATCAGCAGGATTTACACTGGTATTTGCGACAATTAGAAGAAGTCATCCTGCAAACTATCGCTATTTATGGATTGTCGGGGGAAAGAATCGGGGGTTTGACGGGGGTATGGGTAGAAGGGTATAAAATAGCGGCAATCGGTATTAAAGTTAGTCATTGGATTACCTATCATGGTTTTGCCGTCAATGTTTGTCCAGATTTAAGCGGTTTTGCCGAGATTATTCCCTGTGGGATTGCTAATAAACCCGTGGGCAGTTTACAGCAGTTTCTGCCTAATATTAGTCTTATGCAAGTACAGCGAGATTTATCGAGAGTTTTCGCCTCAGTTTTCGGTGTGGAATTATTTTCTCTTGACAAGGATTAATTTGACATCCTCACCGCCGTAAACGGACGGTGATTCCCAAACCTCACGATTTAGGTTTCTGCTTCTTTCCCTTGCGGGGTTTCGCACCTG
>MTBT01000270.1 GCA_002282935.1 Microcystis sp. LSC13-02
TTTAAATCCCTGATTATCCCCATGGTTGTGGCTTTTTTAAGTGCCGTGGTAACTTTGGGATTGCGCGGCTTTTTTCTTGGCAATAAACCTTAAATATATCAGGGGATATTTTAATCATCAAGTTTATTTTGTACTCTACCAATAAAATCCATGAGTTTTTGTATTAATCCTCATTGTCCTAAACCGAAAACTATCACGGAGAGTCGTTACTGTCAATCCTGTGGTTCCGACTTGCTTTTAAATGGTAAATATCGAGTCACAAATTTATTGAGTGCCAAAGGTGGATTTGGTAATACCTATGAAGTGATAGATGAACATAAAATACCCAAAGTATTAAAAGTTCTTACCTACGATTCCAGCAAAGCTATTGATTTATTTCAACAGGAAGCTAATCTTTTAAAACAATTAAATCACCCCGGTATTCCCAAAGGAGAAAACTATTTTATTTATCATCCCCGGGAGAGTCAAACTGCTTTACACTGTTTAGTCATGGAGAAAATTGCTGGTATTGACTTAGAAGAATATCAAAAACAAAGAGGATTTAAACCGATTGATTATAATCTCGCTTTGGATTGGTTAACTCAGTTAGCTAATATTCTCCACGAAGTTCATAAACATAAATTCTATCATCGCGACATCAAACCCTCTAATATTATCTTAAAACCCGATAGTCAATTAGTTTTAATTGATTTTGGGGCAGCGCGACAAGTAACTAAAACCGTCCTAGCAGGAGGCAAAAATACAGGAATTTATACCCCCGGATATGCTCCCCCTGAACAATCTAGTGGTCACTCTGTCCCCCAATCAGACTTTTATGCTTTGGGCAAAACTTTCGTCTTTTTGTTAACCGGTAAAGAACCCAGTGACCCGAAAATTTATAATATTAATACCAATGAATTTAACTGGCGTAAATATACCCCAAAAATTCCTTCTCGATTAGCAGATTTTATCGATAATTTAATGGCAGAAAAACCTATTGATCGACCTAAAGACACCAAAACTTTGCTAAAAATTATTACTGATATTAAAGCCAATCCCCATCAAACTAAAAAAACTAAAAATTCTTCTCTTGAAAAACCTAAAATTATTCCTATTCCCAATCCTGCACTTATTTCTTTACTAGCTGCAATTTCTCCCAGTTATGCTGGGTTTTGGCTCCGTTTAAAAGCCTCTTTAATTGATTCTTTTATCGTTCTTATTATCGCGGCTTTATTAGGTGGTTATATCTGTTTTCGCTTACAACAATGGTCAACTTTTCAAGATTTAAATCTTAATTTCAATATAGCCAAAGAAATCTGGGTTTACTATGCGGCAGGATTAAGTGCAACTGGAACAACAATTATCGGGTTTGTTTTATTTATAGCGGCAATTATCTATAATATTCAAGCCAAAATTAACTTTACTCACGAACATATTGCCATCCTGACTGCTCTCGGTTTAGGAATAGTTATTAAATGGTTATATTATGTTTTCTTAGAATATCTTTTTAAAGCCACTATTGGTAAAATGTTTTTTGATTTATCCGTCACCGATAGCGAAGGAAGACGCATATCTTTTGCGAGAGCAAATCGCCGCTACTTACTAAAATGTCTCTCCACTGCTCCCTTATATTTGGGCTTTTTACTGGCAGCCTGGACAAAGAAAAAACGGGCCCTTCATGACATGATTTCCGGTACACAAATCCGCAAGAAAAAGTAACCAGATATTAGAAAAGTAGGGAGATGAGAGCGGGACAATAGGATAAAATCAACTACAATAGGGACAAGATATTCCTGCTTGGTAATTGGGGGATTGTTTATCTTTTTCATCGATGGGATGACCGCAAGCGGGACACATTTCATAATGTCCTACCTCTAAATTAGCTGTTAGTGCCACTCTTTGATCGAAAACGAAACATTCTCCTTGCCAAAGACTTTGATCGGGACTAACTTCTTCTAAGTATTTCAAAATACCTCCCTCTAGCTGATAAACTTGAGAAAAGCCTTGATTTAATAAAAAAGCTGCCGCCTTTTCACAGCGAATTCCCCCCGTACAAAAAAGAGCTATTTTTTTATCGTTAATACTATCAAAATTGTCCTGAATATACTCAGGAAATTGGCGAAAATGCCCTATTTCCGGGTTAAGCGCTCCCGCAAAAGTACCGATCGCCACTTCATAATTATTACGAGTATCGATAACTACCACATCCGGCTCTTTCAGCAATTGATTCCACTGTTCAGTTTTGAGATGAATTCCTGTTTTTTCGAGAGGATTAGCCTTGGGTTGACCAAAAGTCACAATTTCCTTTTTTAAGCGAATTTTTAAGCGTTGAAAGGGCAAATAATCGCAAACAGACTCTTTCACCTCTAGATTCGCTAAACGAGTATCGGTTTTTAACCAACTAATCACCTCGGCGATCGCTTGACTGTTCCCGGCGATCGTTGCATTAATCCCCTCGGCTGCCAGAAGAATAGTTCCTTTAATTCCTCTTTCTTGGCAGTATTTTTGTATTTCTGGCTGTTTTTGACGATAATCTGACAAAGCCACAAACTGGTAAAAAGTGGCGACTAGATAAGACATGGCAGGCAAGGGAAAAATTAACTTGTAATATTTTTCACTATAGGTTATGATAACGAAAGTGTCCTAAAAACCAGATCGGGGGTTTAGCTCAGTTGGTAGAGCGCCTGCTTTGCAAGCAGGATGTCAGCGGTTCGAGTCCGCTAACCTCCATAGCATCTCCCCCATAGTCCTGACTGATTCCCCTTTGCTTGGTGATTAGCTCAAGTCTTTTTGGGAAGACAATTAGCTAGGGTTTGCCGAAAAAATCTAAAAACCTTGTTGGGTAAGACTTTTAGACCTTTTGTCAATCAAAAAGTAGCAGATATGGGAGTGATCGGGGGGAAATTTCAGGTACTTTTTCCCTGAAAATTAGGTAATTGACCCCCTCAAAATCGGTAAAACCCCACACCCCACACCCTGTCCCCACGAAAAACTTTTTCAGCAGACCCTAGTTAATTATTAAATGATGTCTCGTACCTATCAAGCTACTGGAATCAATCTGCAAGGAATGGCCTTCGGAGAGGCCGATCGCCTCTTAACTATTTTGACCGCCGAATATGGTTTAATTAGAGCCATCGCTCCCGGTGCGCGCAAGTATAAATCTTCCCTGCGGGGTAGAAGTGAACTATTTGTGGTCAATAATCTGTTAATAGTCGCAGGAAAATCCCTAGATAAGGTCGTTCAAGCCGAAACTATCGAATCTTATCCCAAATTAAGTCAAAATCTCGCCAAACTCACCGTTAGCCAATACCTCTGCGAACTGGTTTTGGCGATCGCACTGAGCGAACAACCCCAGAGGGAATTATACGAATTAATCTGCGGCCATCTGGCCAGAATTGAAGTCCTCGACGAAAATCAATACATACTTCCCTATCTTTGTCAAGCAATTTTTCATTTCTTAATAATTGCTGGCTTAGTGCCGCAAGTCCATAACTGCCTGTTGACGGGAAAAGCTTTAATTAGGGACAATTGCCTAGGATTCAGTTTCGAGGCAGGGGGAATAATAGATCTAGCTGCCCTAACAGAAACAATCAACCCGCCCAAAATCGATAGTAAACTGACGCGGCAAGAACTGCAATTACTGCAATGCCTAGGAAAAACAGATTTTCCCCCCCAAGAAAACCTTACCTCAGAACTAGCTTGGATTAACCTCGATCGCCTGCTGCGCCGCTATACTCAATATCATCTGGGAAAAACTTTTCGCTCCTCGGCATTAGTTGAGGGTTTATCTCCCTTAGAATTTTAAACAGATAGCAACAATCATCATAATGCAACTGTTTGACTCAGAAACTGACGACGCTACGTCTAGCGACTCCTCCACTCCTGTTTTTAATTCTTCCGATTGCTCACCGAGGCAATCCGACACAGAAACCATGAACCGCTTGCCTAAACGTGCGCCCAAATCCAATCCTAGTCAGGGTTTTGCCCCAGTGCTAAAAAACCCGCGCTTTCTCATTCTCTGGGCGGGGGGAATTTTTTCCCAATTAGCGGATAAATTCTATTTAGTCCTGATGATCTCCCTAATTGCCACCCATTACCAAAAAGCCGATCAGTCAATTAGTGGCTGGGTATCGGCGATAATGATTGCTAATACAATTCCGGCGGTGTTAGTGGGTTCGGTGGCGGGTGTATATGTTGATAGATGGTTAAAAAAACAAGTTTTAGTTATTTCTAACCTTTTACGCGGGGCTTTTGTCCTCCTCATTCCCCTATTATTATGGTTAGTGCGCGAGCAAACTTTAGCCGTTCCCCTCGGTTGGCTGCCGGAAGGTTTAAGAAATTGGCATTACCGGCTACAAGGAGAATTTAATTTACCCTTCGGTTTTTTCCTGTTGTTAGTCATTACTTTTCTTGTCTCCACCTTAACCCAATTTTTTGCCCCCGCCGAACAATCTACCCTGCCATTAGTGGTAAAACGCCGTCATCTTTTGCCGGCTAATTCCCTCAACACTTTAACCACCATGGCGGTATTAATTATCGGTTTTGCCATCGGTGAACCTTTATTAGCTTTTGCTGATAGTATTTTCGGCACCAGAGCCGGACAATTTGATATTGGCAAAGTGATGATTGTCGGTGCTTTTTATATAATTGCCGGTTTAATTCTAATTATCCTGCGAACTAACGAAAAATATGTCATTCCTACCGCAGAACAGCCCCATGTTTGGGAAGATATCCGCGACGGCATTCGTTACCTCAACAAAAATCATAAAGTTCGTAATGCTCTGATTCAATTAGTTATCTTATTCTGTATTTTTGCTGCTCTATCGGTATTAGCCGTCAGTATGGCGGAAAAACTACCCGGGTTAAAAGCTTCTCAATTCGGCTTTTTATTAGCCTCCTGTGGTGCAGGAATGGCAGTTAGTGCGATTACCCTAGGTTATTGGGGCCAAAAATTCTCCCACACCCAATTAAGTCTCTGGGGTTCTCTGGGTATGGCGGCAGCTTTAATCGGTTTATCTCTAGCCACAAAGAGTTTAATTTTAGCCTTCGCTATGACCGCTTTATTGGGCATTTTTGCCGCTTTAGTCGGGGTTCCCATGCAAACTACCCTACAGGCAGATACACCCCCTGAAATGCGCGGTAAAGTCTTTGGTTTAGAAAACAATGCCGTTAATATTGCCCTCTCTTTACCCTTAGCTGTTGCGGGTATCGCCGAAACTCAATTCGGACTCCGACCGGTACTATTAGCTTTAGCAGTTATGGCAGTTATCGGCGGTGGTTTTACTTGGTATGTTTCTGGCAATTTATCTAAAGATTAGCGGAACTTTTCAGTTATCAGTAAACAGTAAACAGTATTCAGTATTCAGTATTCAGGAGATTGCCTTTATTTATTCTCCCATACCCCCCGCAAAGAAGCGAAACTAACATTAACTAAACGGTAGCTTTTGGTAGTAATTACTGAGTAACGCACAGAAAACGGGTTTCTCCGAGAAACCCGTTTTCTACTCATGCCTCATGCAAAAAGGGGAATATAGCGTTTCCTGTTGACAAGAGGTACATTCTCAATCCTGAAAAGCTTAATCAGCAAAGGTTAAAGTGTGCCACACAGATGTGAGAACCTATAAATAATCAGTCTTTAATAACCAGATTTAGTATCAGGAGACAAAGTAACCTTAAACTTGTTAGAATCAAAAAGTTGTTATTTTCTGGTAGTCATTCACCGCTCAGATTAGTTAAGATGATATTACATGACTAATAATATTGACCATGATCGCTTATTTAAGGAGTTAATCTCCACCTTTTTTGTCGAATTTGTTGAGTTGTTTTTTCCTCAAGTGATGGATTATTTAGATAGGGACTCGATTACTTTTTTAGACAAAGAAGTATTTACCGATGTCACGGAAGGAGAAAGGCATGAAAGCGATTTAGTCGCACAAGTTAAGTTTCGCGGAAAAGAATCTTTCTTTCTGATTCATGTAGAGGCGCAGGAAAGTTCCCGAAAGTGGTTTAATCGGCGAATGTTTACTTATTTTGCTCGCTTAATCGGCGAATGTTTACTTATTTTGCTCGCTTTCATTAGAAATTTGTCTTACCGATTTATCCGATTGTAATTTTTTCTTACTCAAAGCCAAAAAGAGAAGCGATTAGTCAATATGTGGTTGATTTTCCCGATTTTAAGGTATTAGAATTTAACTATCAAGTAGTGCAGTTAAATCGATTAAATTGGCGAGATTTTCTCAATCAGTCGAATCCGGTTGCTTCAGCTTTGATGGCTAAGATGAACATTGCCGAGAAAGAGCGAGCCAAGGTAAAGGCGGAATGTCTGCGCTTGTTAATTACTTTAAAGTTAAATCCTGCGAAAATGCAATTAATTTCTGGATTTATTGATACATATCTCAATCTAAATCCGGTCGAAGAGATACAATTTCAAGAAGAGAGTTGGATGCGTCAAGGTATCGAACGCGGTATTGAACAAGGTATCGAACAAGGTATTGAACGCGAAAAGACATTGATTCTTCGCCTACTTAAACGCAAGTTAGGGGAGATTAATCCTTCATTAGAAACTAAAATCATGGAGTTAAGTATTGATGATGTCGAAGTATTAGGAGAAGCTTTATTCGACTTCTCTACGGTTGAAGATTTAATCAATTGGTTAAATACTTTAACAGATTAGCTCTTCCGTTAGCGATCGCCTTCTGACAACAACCCACTAAAATTGTCATAATGAAACAAACAACCGCCAATTATGATGAACCCTGGAAAGAAGCATTAAGCGAGTATTTTGAAGCGTTTTTATACTTCTTTTTCCCCGAAGTTCACCAACTAATTGATTGGACACAAATTCCCGAATCCCTAGAAAAAGAACTCAAACGGATTACCGCTTCAGCAAAGACAAAAAAACGTTTTGCTGACAAACTCTATAAAGTTTGGTTACTCAGGGGTGA
>MTBT01000271.1:0-609 GCA_002282935.1 Microcystis sp. LSC13-02
CTTGTTCGGGTGTGGGGTAAAATCGAAACCAATAGGCTTTTTCCATGGGGAGCATTTTAGCATATATTCCGTAAATGTGCTAATATTTAACAGTAAAGCCGTCGTAGAACGACGGGGTTTCAGACCCAAAATTTTCGATGATAATACACTTTTTCCCTGGATGTTGAGAACGGGATTTTGCCATCGCTACCTTTTTATCTTCATCGATAAAATATTCCCCACTGTCAGGTTCAATAATAATATAGCGGTTCTCGCATCTGCGAGGCACACTTTAACCTTTGTTGATTAAGCTTTTCAGGATTAAGAATGTACCTCTTGTGAACAGGAAACGCTATAAACCAATCATAATGATCTTTAATCAATTCTGGTTGGACTCGATCAAATACTTCTCGACAACGTTTATAAAACACTGCGTCTTCAGCTTTAATTCTGGCTTTCTCTTCAGGAGAAAGTTGTTTCTCTGGGAAAACCCGTCCTCTCCGTACCGTTTTAGGAGAAGATGATTGTGTCATTGCCTTTTATACTAAATCCGTTGAGTATAGGCTAGTTATGAGGAGAGGCACTCATGCAAGAGGCACTCATGCAAAGGGGAAAATAAATAATCAGTTT
>MTBT01000271.1:620-7957 GCA_002282935.1 Microcystis sp. LSC13-02
GGACTGTTTCAGCTAATTTGGTGTATTAGAAAAATGCTATAAATTCTATAATCTAAGACTTTAAGCCGAAATCTATTGCCCTATTTTAGCTAAAACAATCCAGTAGGGTGCGTTAACAAAGTGTAACGCACCTTTTTATGATTATCTATAAGAACTTTCAGAATCACGAATGTTCTTCAGACCTGGCTACCGTGTGTATTTCGGGGAAGAGGGTGACAACATTGTGCTTTTGTTGTGTGGCGGCGACAAAAGCAGCCAAACACAGGATATTGAAGCGGCGAAAGCTTATGGGAAGGAGCATCTAAGTCATGGGTAAATACAGAACATTTGAACAAGTTGAAGAAGAATACTACTGCGAACATCCAGAAGAAATTGACAGTTTTTTAAATATAGCGGTTCTCACACCTGTGTGGCACACTTAAACCTTTGCTAATTAAGCTTTTCAACATCGATAATGTACCTAGTGCGAACAGGAAACGCTATATTACCTTTGAGGAATATGCCAAGGACAATGATACGGGTGCTTTATTGTCCGCCTTGTCAATGAGATGCACCCAAGTCTGATGGCTTGCCGCTAATTACTTCCCGATTCGCCGGCTGATTACCTAGAAAATTCCCTGAAAACTCGCTCCTTTTCTAGAAGTGATGGCAAAATCTACCGAGCAGCTCTGTGAAAATCAGAAAAATTTCTATATTTTTGGGTCCGATTCTAGGTTTTCAATTAACCTTAAGTTAAAAGCCTAGGGCTTAGATAGAAGCCATTCAAAGGATATTTATGAAAGCCAAAATTGCGATCGCTTGTCAGGGAGGCGGCAGTCAAACTGCTTTTACTGCCGGTGCCTTGAAAGCCTTATTTGACAATAAAGTGCAAGATTACTTTAATATTGTCAGTCTCAGTGGTACTTCTGGCGGTGCTATCTGTGCATTTTTCATCTGGTATGCTCTCGAAAAAGGTGATAGCGTCGTTTGGAAAAGAATGATTGATTTTTGGGAAGATAATAGCGCTCGAACTCCCCAAGAAAAGCTATTTAATGACTCAGCCATTAAAAGCCTAGAATTAGCCAGCAAAGGATTAATTCCCCAGTATAATCTCAGTCCTTCCTCTCCGATTACTAAAACCTTATTTTCCCTAGCTACCTACGGTTTACGCGGTCGCTTTACCAACTTTGATCAGTTACTAAGAGCGCATATTGATTTCTCGGAATTAGCCACTTGGGGAGCTAAACCAGAACCACCAATTTTATTAATGGGGGCCTGTAATGTCCTGACAGGAAAATTAAGTAAATTTAACTCGCGCGAGGAAGCAGTTAAAATTGAACATATCCTAGCTTCTGCCTGTGTTCCTAACATTTTTCCTGCCGTCACCATTGAAACTATGGCCTACTGGGATGGACTATTCTCCGATAATCCCCCCATCCGTTCTTTAATTCGCCGTGAATTTGTCGGAGTCGAAAATATTCCCGATGAAATTTGGGTAATTAAAATTAATCCCACCTCTAGAGATAAGATCCCCGTGCAATCCGATGATATTGCTGATCGCCGCAATGAATTAGAAGGCAATGTTTCCCTATTTCAAGGTCTCGATCAGATTGACTTTCTCAATCAATTATTTCTCAAAGGAGCCTTTAAAGAAGAATTCTTGCGCGAGATCGAATTAAAAGAACCAGTTAAAATTCCTAAATCTTTCCCGGAAGATCCCGATCGAGATTACCATATTCCTATGATCGAAATGTCGGCGGAATTAGCCAATAGTCTCAACTACGAAAGTAAACTTGATCGCTCTCCTGCCAATATCCAGCGTCTGATTGCTGACGGGGAAAAACAGGGAAAACAGTTTCTAGAACATCGACTACAAGCTATGGGTTTAAGATAGGGTTTGCGGCAAAAAGTTTTCCCCGGTGGCGGTAATAAGTAGCTAGACACAATTAATTATACATATCTAACTACCTTTTACCTCTTGCCTCTTGCCTTTCCTAACTAAGAAGTTAATTTTGTCCTATTACTTAATAATCACTGATTTTCATTGACTAATACCCGTCCGGATAGATCGTAAATCATAATATCCCATTGCCCATTTTTTGCCGCTTCAAAAGCCACTTTAGAACCATCGGCACTGATGATAGGATTGCGTACTTCTGCGAGCAGATCGGGAGCAATTTCCCTTCTCTGTTGAGTTTGTCGATCATACAGATAAATAGCCGTTTTTCCCTGACGACTAGCAGTAAAAACGATATAACGACCATCTTCACTAATGGAAGGACTAGAAGCGATCTGATCGAGAGAATTTAGTCCGGGTAAAGGCAATAAACGGCGATCAATGGCATCAAAAAGATAGATAGTTTGGGAACCATTGCGATCGGAAGCAAAAACTATATATCGAGAGGCAAGATAGGGAGTTAATTCACTAGCAGCACTGTTTAAACTTCTCCCCCCTCGATCGAAAGGAAAAGACAATAAACTGGGATAACCCGCACATCCAGTTAACAAACTAATTACAGCAACAAGACTAATAAAAAAATAAACCTCTTGCATAATTAATTTTTGATGGTTCAAAAACGGTAAAAATAAGGATTAAATTGCATAAAATCCTTAAATAGGGTCTGCTGAAAAAGTTTTTCCTGGGGGTAGGAGTCAGGAGTCAGGAGTCAGGAGTCAGGAGTTTCAGGCTTTGTTGCCCTTGTNAATCCTATTTTCTTGCACTAACATCGGACTTTAACAGGTCAAAAGCTTTATTTTAAAAGGGTTTTACCATTATTCAGCAGACCCTAAATAGACCATTTAATTGATTATTATTCATTCTTAATTCTCCTGACTCCTGACTCCTGACTCCTGACCCTAACAACAATTTTTGATTTTTACAAGAGGTCTAATGACGTTTCACGGTTTGGGACTTTCAATGGGACTGCCATCGGGAAGATCTAACTCGATATTCGGACCGCGATCAAGAACCTCCACATCCCATTGTCCCCGACGAGCGGACTCAAAGACAAGATAACGACCATCGGGACTAAGACGGGGATTTCGCAACCAACCGCGATAATTTTGACTCAATAACTCAGAACGATCGGTAATGCGGTCATATAAAGCGATGACGGGACGACCTTCAATAATCACCACATAAGCCAGATAACGCCCCGTTTGGCTTAAACTGGGGCTATCGGTAATTTCTTGACCCGTATATAATCCCCCTAGGGCCTGGTATTGTTTTGTCTGCAAATCATAAAGCAGCATCTGATTACTACCGCGACGGTTAGACAGCAAAGCAATCCAACGACCATCACCACTCAGGGCAGGTTTTTCGTCATTATAGCGACTGTTTAGGGTTCCTGTAGATAAACCGGGGTTATTGAGATTACAACCGCCTATAACCCCTAAAAACAAGCAGATAAACAGTAAAAAGGGAGCTTTGGTCATCGGACCTACTCCTTAATAATCAAACCTAGTCGGATGATCATTACTCGACTCCCGTTCACTATTATCCGGTCTCTCCCAATCTTCTCGATCGCCGGCATCCCTAGGATCGACCGGTTGATAATCGACGTATTCCCCTTTAAATGGCGGATCGTCCTCAATTATTGGGCGAGGACGACGTTTTTGGCTAGTGCGGGGCGGTTTACTGCTCGTCTCTTCACTAGCGGGACGAGGACGGGGACGGGGACTGGTTTCTTCCCAATCATCACCGCTACGGCGCTGATCATAAACATCTCGATCGCTAGTGGGGGAACTATTGCGGGGACGACGATTACTGGTTTTGCGACTGCTAGTATCGGCCGGCCGACGGGTGCGGGTGCTGCGGGGTTCCTCGTCCTGATAACTAGAAGTGCGCGAAGAGCGGGGATCATCGTAACCGCGTAAACGGGGATTATCTTCGTAACGTTCCTCCGGTTCGTAGGTGTCGAGGGGTTCTAATTCGGCCCGATATTCCCGACTCACAGGACGTTCATCCACAAAAGACGTGCCGCGGCGGGCCTGTTCCGTGGTTAAACCCCGCAATTTTACCGTCTCGAAGGCAAAAAACACCGCTGCCCCAGTCAGCAAAAATTGTCCGAATTGCAAAATCGGATCCAGTCGCCACCCTTGAAAAAGTAGAATTAACCCGCACAGTAAACCAACGGCAGCAAAAAATATATCATGATCCCTGGAAAGTTCCGGCCGCACCGAGCGCAGGAAGTATAACCCGGCTCCGGCCACTGCCAGAAAAATTCCTAAGATACTGGCCGAATTCAGCCCAAAATTGACCATCTTTATCTCCCTTCTCGGTGCTTAAATTCAATAATCGAGTCTTTATCTATAGCCGTCAGCTTTCACAAGCAATCCGGCTGTTTTTAACTCAAGGAGTCGGCCTACTATAGCCTAACCCCAAAGTCTAGCACTATATCTATCATCCTCGATTCTAACTTACTCGATCGAGCCTAGTTTAAACAACTATTGTTAGGGGAGTACGGAGATTTTATCAGTGATCAGTGAACAGTAAACAGTAATCAGTGAGGGAGCATCTC
The DNA here is from genome assembly GCA_002282935.1 of Microcystis sp. LSC13-02. Lineage (GTDB taxonomy): Bacteria > Cyanobacteriota > Cyanobacteriia > Cyanobacteriales > Microcystaceae > Microcystis. The sequence continues at coordinate 5,120 of MTBT01000271.1, forward strand.
ATTTATGCAAGTGAGTAATTATAAGTACCTGGACAAAAATAAACAGTGCTATGTAACGAAATGTTAAACACCCGAACCCCTTGCCCAGAAGTCATAGATACAGCAATTTACAAAACTTAACATAGTTAACTTTATTTAGGGTCTGCTGAAAAAGTTTTTCGGTGGGGGTTGGGGGTTGGGGGTTGGGGGATGGGGGATGGGGGATGGGTTTTACCGATTTTCATCACTCCCATGCCTGGTACTTTTTGATTGACAAAAAGTCTAAAAGTCTTACCCAACAAGGTTTTTAGATTTATTCAGCAGACCCTATTTATGTCCGACTACTTACTTGTCCCTAAAACTGTTTTCTAGCAAGGCTTTCAAACAGGATCGCTTGACATAAAACCTGATTTAGGGGTTACAAAGGTGAGATGCTCCCAATCAGTGAACTGAAAACTCACATCTGATAACTGATAACTGATCACTGATCACTGAAAAGGCTGATGGCTGAGATTTTAACAAAATCTTTAGGTTTTGCCTATTGACAGGATTGACCAAATGTGAGGTAAGGGTTTCAGGCATTTTAACCTGATTTCTTGATGGCTTTTGAGCGATCGCTATCGTTGGGAAGTTAATCGCCGCAAGTCTGAAAGGAGGGATTTTCATTGATGCACATCATAGTTAATTTGTCAAGTGCGTAAGTCCTAATCTTAATAAGATCAGACAGAAATTTTTCTGTCATATCATAAAATTAACTTAACCTAGCCAAGAGGGAATTAGCATAGAATATGAGTATAATTCAGGCTAAACAAATAGTCTGTTTGTATTCATAGTCCATTCAATCCATAGAATAAGGTGTGAGGATTGACCCATGTCAAAACTATTCAAGAATTTAGTAAAGGTAACTCCTTTAGTATTAGGTGCTTCCGTGGCGGCTGCTGGCAGCGCAGTGGCTCAGACTATGCCGGGGACACCTCAACTTAAAATTGATCCGGCTGCGCAACAACAACTCGATCGCATTCAGCGCGCCCAAAATAGTCAGCAGATTAATACGGGTGTTTATCAGGGTTCCATGTCCCAGGTGACTAGCGTTAACCAACTACGGGACGTATCTCCCACCGCTTGGGCCTACGAAGCATTAAGAAGCCTTGTAGAGCGTTATGGTTGTATCGTTGGTTTTCCTGATCGTACCTTCCGAGGCGATCGTGCTACCACCCGTTGGGAATTTGCCGCAGGTTTAAACGCTTGTTTAAACGTCATGGAACGTTTAATTCAAGATGGTGTCGCTGTACTCAGAGAAGATATCGATAAATTAAAACGTCTTGTCGCTGAATTTGAAAGCGAACTAGCGGCTTTAGGGGCCAGAGTAGATAACCTAGAACAGCGCGTTTCTTTCCTAGAAAATAATCAATTTTCTACCACCACCAAACTCAGAGGTGAGGTAATCTTCAGTATCGCCGATAGCTGGGGTGGTCAAGCTTCCATTACCAATACCAACGGTACAGTTACTGATGGCAGCAATCAAGATGAAACTCAAACAGTATTTAATAATCGGGTACGACTCAACTTTGAAACCAGCTTCACTGGTAAAGATTTGTTAAGAACCCGTTTACAAGCAGGTAACTTTAACACCACTTTCAACCAAAGTGGTCCGACGAGAACCAACATGACCCGTCTAGCATACGATAATGGCCGTGACAACGATGTCACCATCGATGACTTGTTCTACCGCGCTCCCATCGGCACTCCCTTCGGTAACATCACAATCTGGGTTGGTGCTAACGAGTTAAACCTAGATGACGTTTTCATCACTACTAACCCCTTCCTAGCTGATAGCGGTACAGGTGCTTTATCTCGCGGTCAACGCTACAATAACATCGTCTTCCGTGGTCCCGATGGTGTGGGTGCAGCGGTCAGATTTAATATCGGGGATGTTTTCCAAGTCACAGGAACCTACCTAGCTAATGGTGGGACTAATGGAGCCAGCAATCCTAACCTTGGTAGCGGTTTATTTAACGGTTCCTACAGTGCTGGTGCTCAGGTTGGTTTCTCCTTCATCAAATTTGCCGATATTAACTTCGTCTATGTTCGCAGTTATCAAACTGCAGCCAGTATGAGTTCTGGTTTATTCGGTAACGTCAGCAGCCCTCTGACTGAGCGTCCCTTCGGTAACGTTGCCACTGTAGCTGACCGTTTCGGTCTTCAGGCGAGCGCCCAGGTTATCCCAGGAGTCTTAAATCTAGCGGGCTGGGCTGGTTACGCCAATGCCTCGGCCACGGGAGTTAATAATGCGATCGGAGATGAGAACACTGGTATCTGGTCTTGGAACCTTAATCTTTCCGTCCTCGACCTCTTTGCCGAAGGTGCGGCCCTTTCTTTAGGTGGTGGTCAAGTACCCCGTTCCGATAAAGAAAGCAGCACCTCTTACATGGTAGAAGCTCAGTATCGGTTCCCAGTCACCAAAAACATCCTGATTACCCCCGGTGCCTATGCGGTCTTCAACGCTAACAACCGTAATAACGACACCATTTTTGTTGGTGTTCTCCGGACGACTTTCCGTTTTTAAGCTGAGTTGACGGACTTGAAAAAACGGTGGGATTTGTAGATCTCACCGTTTTTTTACTTTTAACTTTTCACTGGATTTGACATCCTCGCCGCCGTAAAACGGACGGCGATTCCTCACCACGCCACCTTTTTAGAATGGTCGCTGAATGGGGTTGACGCTTCACCGAAAAACGCTTAATTGCTTAAGTCTGACACTTTCTCCACGTCCGTTTTCAGTGTCCGAATGCCGGACGGCCACTTTGAACAAGTCGAAAAAATCTCATGTTCCACCTTATTTCCTAGAAAGTTTTACTC
>MTBT01000272.1 GCA_002282935.1 Microcystis sp. LSC13-02
CGAATAGTTCTTTTTATAATATCCCCCTAGCCTTGGGTTTAGAGGGAACTTTAAACTCAGAAATCTTAATCCAGAGTTTAGAAGAAATTTGCGATCGCCATGAAGCCTTAAGGACTAACTTCATTAGCGTTGATGGTATCCCTACCCAGGTTATACAAACGCGAACCTGGACAGTTACGGTAGTTGATTTACAGCATTTATCTAGCAGTGAAAAAGTAATTGCCTCCCAAGAGTTAGCACAAAACCAAGCGATTCAACCCTTTGACTTAGCAAGTGAACCCTTAATCAGAACCACTTTAGTCGTGTTATCTGAAACGGAACACATCTTGTTAGTCTGTATGCACCACATTGTCAGTGATGGCTGGTCAATGGGGGTATTTCTTCAGGAATTAACCGACCTCTATAACGCGTACATTCAAAATCAGCCCTCATCTTTAAGTCCGTTACCGATTCAGTACGGTGATTACACTCTTTGGCAAAAACAGTGGTTACAGGGAGATATTCTGCAACGTCAATTAGATTACTGGCAAAAACAGTTAGCAGATGCTCCCGCGTTATTATCCCTTCCCACAGACCGACCTCGACCAGCTGTACAGAGTTTTGCTGGTGCCCATCTTCCCTTTACCCTTTCCTGGGAATTAAGTCAAAAACTCACCCAACTGACTCAAGAACAGGGTGTCACCTTATTTATGACCCTGTTAACAGCTTTTGATGTCTTGCTTTACCGTTATACGGAACAGGAAGACATCTTAATTGGAACTCCTATTGCTAACCGTAATCGCAGTGAATTGGCAGGATTAATCGGCTTTTTTGTCAATACTTTAGTTTTACGAACTGATTTGTCAGGCAATCCTAGTTTTAATGAGTTATTAATTCGCGTTCGAGAAATGGCAATGGATGCTTACACTCATCAAGATTTGCCTTTTGAGATGTTAGTAGAAGTCTTACAACCAGAACGAGATTTAAGCCATGCTCCCCTCTTTCAAGTGGACTTTTTACTGCAAAATGAACCCCTATCCCAGTTAGAATTAATAGGATTAACTGCCAGTCCCTTGTTAACAGAAAATGCAACGGCTAAGTTTGATTTAACCTTGGCAATGGAAAATACTGATAGAGGATTAAGGGGTGTATGGGAGTATAATACAGACCTATTTGAGCGTAGCACCATTGAACGATTGGCGGGGAATTTTGTGACATTGCTAGAAGCAATTGTTGCTAACCCTCAACAGCAAATTTCCCAACTACCCTTGTTAACAGAGGTAGAGTCACAACAATTATTAAAAGATTGGAATGCGACGGAAAAAGATTATCCTTTCCATCAATGTGTTCATCATTTATTTGAAGAACAAGCAGAACGAACACCGAATGCCGTAGCAGTGGTATTTGAAGGTCAAGAATTAACCTATCAACAGTTAAATATTCAAGCAAATCAACTAGCCCATTATTTACAATCTTTGGGAGTAAGTTCAGAAGTTTTAGTTGGCATTTATCTAGAGCGATCGCTGTTGGTAATTGTCGGATTATTAGCCGTTCTCAAAGCTGGGGGAGCTTATGTCCCTTTAGATCCCGATTATCCCCAGCAACGGTTAACCTACATGGCAGAAGATGCCCAAATTTCTCTACTGCTAACTCAAGAAAGTTTACTCGATTCTTTGCCAGTAGAAGATGTGGGGGTAATTGTCTTAGATAAATTATCCGAGATATTGACAGTTCAAAGTCCAGAAAATCCCTTCAGTGAAGTAGCAGCAGAAAATCTACTATGCCTATTATATACATCTGGTTCAACGGGTAAACCGAAAGGGGTAATGTTAACCCACGAAGCCTTAGTTAACCATAGTTGGGGCATTAGTGAAGTATTCGGTTTAACAGAATCTGATCGCGTTTTACAGTTTGCTTCCTTTGGTTTTGATGTCGCTGCGGAAGAAATTTTTCCCACCTGGTTAAAAGGTGGCACAGTGGTCTTAAGACCAGGGCAAATGTTTGCAACTTTGACTGATTTTGCCGATTTTATCGAACAAGAAAGTCTCACCCTTTTAAATATTACCCCCGCCTATTGGCATGAATGGGCGCTCGCCGTTTCCCAATCATTAGCTACTGTACCATCCAGTCTGCGGGTTGTCGCTGTGGGAGGGGATGCAGTGTTACCAGAAACCGTCAATATTTGGCGACAAATGGTCGGGAAACGGGTTCAATGTATCAACGTCTATGGACCCACAGAAGCGTCTGTAACCGCCATAGTTCATGACTTGCTAGATTATCAGTCAGAGAAAATCAATTCGGTGCTGATTGGTCGTCCCATTGCTAACACAAAAGCCTATGTTCTGGATCAAAATCTGCAACCTGTACCCATTGGAGTTAAGGGAGAATTGCATTTATGCGGTGTTCGTTTAGCGCGGGGTTATCTGAATCGTCCCGAATTAACTGCTGAAAAATTTATTAACAATCCCTTTGCTAATGCAGCTTTCAATCGGTTGTATAAAACGGGAGATTTAGCGCGTTATTTACCCGATGGTAATATTGAATGTTTTGGCCGGATTGATAATCAGGTTAAAATTCGCGGATTCCGTATTGAGTTAGGAGAAATTGAAGCGGTACTTAACCAAAATATTGATGTACAAACATCTTGTGTGATTATTCGCGAAGATACTCCGGGGGATAAATATTTAGTCGCCTACATAGTAGCTCATTACGAACGGATACCGATGATTAGTGAACTGCGTCAGTTTCTGTCCAGTAAATTGCCTCTATATATGGTTCCTCAAGCTTTTGTTTTTCTGGAATCTTTACCCCTTACTACTAATCGTAAGGTAGATCGTCGCGCTTTACCCGCACCAGATAAAATAGGGAATCGCCGGGATCAATATGTAGCACCACGCAATGGAATTGAAGAGATGTTGGTGCAAATTTGGACAGAAATACTCAAAGTAGAGCAAGTGGGAATTTATGATAATTTCTTTGAAATTGGCGGCCATTCTCTCCTCGCAACTCAATTAGTCTCGCGGATTCGGAGTTTATTTAAAATAGAACTACCTTTGCGGAGTTTATTTGGTGCAGCTACGGTAGCCGAATTAGCGCATCTTATTGGACAACTACAGCAGCAAAATCTCACTCTAACAGTACCCCCCATTTTACCGAGAACTAAGGATACAGAACTACCTCTATCTTTTGCTCAACAGCGTTTATGGTTTTTAGATCAATTGCAACCAAATAGCGCTTTATATAATATACCGATGGTGTTGCATTTCCGAGGCAACCTCAATCAAAAGGCCTTAGAACAAAGTTTACAAGAAATTTGCGATCGCCATGAAGTATTACGGACTAATTTTGTCACGATTGGTGGACAACCGACTCAGGTTATTCAAACAACAAGGGAGACAATATCGGTCGTTGATTTACAAGATTTACCCATCCATGAACAAGCAGAAAAAACACAGCAATTAAAGCAAAAACAAGCGACTCAACCCTTTGATTTAGCCAAAGAATCCTTAATCAGAATCACTTTAGTGGTGCTATCTGAGACGGAACATCTCTTGTTAGTGTGTATGCACCACATTATTAGTGATGGTTGGTCAATCGAAGTGTTGATTCACGAATTGACCAGCTTATATAATGCTTATGTGCAGAATCAACCCGCAAATTTAGCTCCCTTACCGATTCAGTATGGAGATTTTGCACTCTGGCAAAAACAATGGTTACAAGGGGATGTCCTGCAAAGTCAATTAAATTACTGGCAAAATCAACTAACAGCTGCACCCCCTTTATTATCTCTTCCCACAGACCATCCTCGACCTGCGGTGCAAAGCTTTGTCGGTACTCAGCAAGAATTTTCCCTTTCCCCCAAACTTAGCCAAGCTTTGACTGAATTGAGTCACCAACAAGGGGTGACATTATTTATGACGCTGTTGGCTGCTTTTGATGCTTTACTGTATCGTTATACAGGTTCCGGTGATATTTTGGTAGGAACTCCCATTGCTAACCGTAATCGCAGCGAAATTGAGGGTTTAATCGGCTTTTTTGTGAATACTTTAGTGATGCGGACGGATTTATCAGATAATCCGAGTTTTAGTCAGTTATTAACCCGTGTTCGGGAAGTGACCATGGATGCTTACGCGCATCAAGACTTACCCTTTGAAATGTTAGTCGAAGCGTTGCAACCGGAACGGGATTTGAGCCATACTCCCCTATTTCAAGTCGCTTTTGTCCTGCAAAATACACCCAAGTCTGAGATTGCAATGACGGGATTAACGGTGACAGATTTGCCACCGGAAAATACCACAGCTAAGTTTGATTTAACCTTAGCAATGGTTAACACCGATGATGGCTTAAAAGGTGTCTGGGAATATAATACTGATTTGTTTGACAGTAGCACTATTGAACGACTATCATGGCATTTTATTAACTTATTAGAGGGGATTGTAGCCAATCCTCAAGAGCGGATTTCCCAATTACCCTTATTGACAGAAAGTGAAACTAATCAGTTATTAATTGAGTGGAATAATACTCAAGTTGACTATCCTGAGTATAAGTGTATTCATCAATTATTTGAGGAACAGGTAAAACGCACACCCGACGCGGTAGCGGTGGTCTGTTCCCAGCAACAATTAACCTATAATGAGTTAAATCGTCGAGCTAATCAATTAGCACATTATTTACAATCTTTGGGGGTTAAACCTGATACTTTAGTCGGCATTTGCCTTGAGCGTTCCTTAGAGAT
>MTBT01000273.1 GCA_002282935.1 Microcystis sp. LSC13-02
TGGCTTTAGAAACTTTCGGAATTTTTGGGTTAGAAGTATGTTGTCTTGGCATCTTGTCTGTTGATTTAGCATAAAGGGTAACGAAGAGCCGGTTATTTTTGATCCTAAATCTTGTTTTGCAAAGCTGATAACAATCAATCATAAGTTAGCTAGTGACAGTTAGTGCGATGTCGAAGCCACTGCCTAACAATAAATCCGGTTATTAAAAACTGATTATTTATTCTCCCCTTTGCATGAGTGCCTCTTGCATGAGTGCCTCTTCTCATAACTAGCCTATACTCAACGGATTTAGTATCAGGTACTTTTTCCCTGAAAATTAGGTAGTTGACCACCTGAAAATGGGTAAAACCCTACACCCTACACCCCACACCCTGCCCCTAGGAAAAACTTTTTCAGCAAGCCCTAATTAATAAATATTTAGAAAATAGCAGATTAGGCCTGCACCAAGATAATACCGAAAAAAATCTAAAAGCTCCGATTATCTCTATCTCCCTAGGGGCCACAGGAATTTTTGGTTCTTCTGGTTTCTGTGTGGAAACGAGGTCTATACTGATAGAATATCCGCAAAATAGTCCTAAAAGTCTTGCCCAATAAGCACTTCAATCACACAAAGTCGAGAAGAGCCAATTTTTCAGATAGGAGGATGGAAGCGCAGCGATCCTATTAAAGAAATAAATCTCGAATCGGGATCTATCCTAATACTATCAGGAGAAGATCGGATGAGATTTCACGGATTAAAAAAAATCACGAACGGACCAAAAAGAATCAATTTAACAATCCGACAAATTTATTTCTAATTTACTTGTATTTTCCTTGAAACTATGGCATAATAAAAGCATAAACAAAGAAAAGCGACCGCATAATTGGAAGTTGGGCGGTCGCCTTTCTTAAAATGAAACCAAAAGGATCATAACACGATGAAACTGATCGAAGCAATCTGCACAGATAATCCTCGCGAAGTAACGACAAAATACGGCCAGCGCTTAGTGATCGACGCAATCGATCGCGCGACCGGCGAAAAAATCACACTATGGCGACCTGCGAATGATGATTATTCGCGCCAATATATCATCAAAAACTCGCCCATAACTGTGGGAATCGATTCAACAGGCAAATATTCCCTAATCGAAAATCCGGAAATGGAAACTTTAGGCCATGCAATCCAAATCACAAAGCCAATTAACCGGCGGCCTATTCCTGAAAGCAGCAAAAAGCCCAGCGACTGCGAGCATTTTTTTCTATCCCCCAACGAAAAAAAAGAAATAGCGGCCTACATTGCCACTATGAAAGATCTCTATGGGTACTGCTTACAGCAGGCCGATAGTCTCCATGTAGAAGGAGAAGATCGCCGCGCGATAGCAACTACTCTCTATTTATCTGCTCAAAAGAAATTCGCACTTTAATTGACTAGAAAACGGGGGATTTATTCCCCCAATAGGAGAGTAAAAAATGAAAGAATTTACGGCAACTTTACCGATCACCCTAGAAATTACGATCAAGGCTAAAAACAAGGATGAGGCTTTATCTTTTTTGGATGGTTTGTATCCTCATATCACGATTGAAAATGATGGAAAGCAAGAGATAGAGATAGTTGATGATAATCTTTGCTTGCTCGAAAATGTTTGGAAAATCGAAAAGGTTTGGGAATTAGAGGATTAGCATTGTCTCAAACCCGTTTAAACGAATTACTTGAGGGAAAAACCTAACCGATCACGAATTTTAGAAAGACAAAATCTTGCAAATCCCCACGGCGGCCGTGGGGATTTTTGCTAAGGATTAAGCGAAAGATAAAGAGCGATCGCCTCATCAAGAATAGCCGCAATGCTTTTCCCTTCCCTCTCAGCCTTTGCCCGGATAAGTGGATCATGCTCCTTGAGAAGCCGCAGGGAGATCATCTTACTCGATCGAAGCCCAGGATATTGATTAATGCCCTTCGGATTATTTACCGTACCTTTTGGCGCTCCTTTGCCAGCCATTGCCTTGCCTTACCTAAAAATTTTAATCTAATCCATGATAACACGGCTTAAAAAAATAACTAATTATTCCCCGTTAGCATGGTATAATAATTATAAAGTACCCACCCCAATCAGTTATCAGTTATCAGTTGTCAGTTATCAGTTATGAGATGTGACTTATCAGTTATCAGATGTGAGTTATGAGATGTGAGTTATCAGATGTTAGTTTTCAGTTCACTATTTACTGATCACTGAAAAAAGCTTCTCCCCACACCCCACACCCTACACCTAAAACACACTATGAAATGCCCCAAATGCCAATCATCGGAAACTTACAGAAAAAGCCTCGAAAGTATGATTATTTACTGCGATAACGAAGAAGCTCTAGAAGCCGGAATAAAGGAGGCCCTTTCATGAACAAAACTACGAAAGAGTACATCAAAGAATGCGGTTCCAGCATCCGGAAATACTGGGAGCTGCACCCCGAAGAGCAAGAATGGCTCTATCCCATGCTACAAAAGCGATTGAGGACTGCGATCACGGTACTAGAGGCGATTAGCGATCGGCCTCGATCCTACTCGGAAATCGCCAAGATCACCAGTCTTAGCGAGAACACGGTAAAACAGCTTACATACGCCCTAAAGGAGGCAGGGATAGGCATTCAAGTATTTAGCGAAGATCGAGCCTACTGCCCCATGGGGGGAAGAAAAAGGAATCTTAAAAAACTTGACGAAAGGAGTGTACAAGGCATAGAGTGAAAGTATGGCCAATCCAAACCCCAGAACCGATCACCTGCCCAAGCAACAACCGCGCTGGAAGCACCTGCCAACACGGGCGCTCCGAGTGCCAGAGATTTTGCTAGGGGATATCGAGCGCTATGCTCGATCGCTCGACAATGGCGAAAAGCTCGAAAAAGCGCAAACAATTCAAGAATTCCTAGAAACGGCCTCGATCGAGGAATTACTATCACTAAAGCAAAATCTAGAGAAAGCGATCTCGCGTAGCGAGCGCGTTGCGAGCGCGTTGCGACCGAACGGGAAAAAGATCGATAGCATGGGAAGATTCCAAAAAAAAAGCCAAGGAGATCGAAGGATACCGATTTGATAGCAGTGATAAAAGCTGGAGATACCCCCTAGCAAAAGTGATCGAAGTGATCGCATCCTTCCCCTCTCCCGAATACTCGATCGTTATGGTGCTTAGACTAAGTTCTCGTCATCTACACAAAGACTAAATGAAAAGCAAAACTTTAGAGCATAATTCTAATCGCCTGTTAATTGTCATCACCTATCAAAATGAGCAATTCTTAGCGGGCATCTTTGCTATGTCTGGAGTTGCTATTTTGATGCTCACATATTTAGGTATCGCACCCAAAATTCTAGCTTCATTTATGCAGAGGTATGCTGATGCGCCTATGTTCTCTATCTCCTGCTACATCGTATGCTACATCGTAGGACTTGTTGTACTCTCCAACGGACTGTCTAGATTGTATAGATCATTTCTAGTTAGCAAATTTGCTTTTGACAAAACGGCTAATAAATTAGAAGTAGAGAGTAAGCGTTTCGCTAAAACAAACAAACAAGCGTTCCGTTTATCAGAAGTAACAGGTGTGGAGCAGGTATTCAAACCACAAGCAAATCCTGAATTATTTTTATGGATCAAAAAAGGGGATCAAGCTAGGGGTGAAAAAATACCTTTTGCCAAAGCATCAATAGGAACAATAATAAGTATAAGTACAAGTCTTCATATTTTGTGGTGTGAAGTATCCGAATTCCTCAAAGATCAGCCAATACTTATACTATATAGAGAGTGGACTATAGAACAAGATGAAAGTAAGTTTAGGGTCTATCGTAGTGGAGATCTAAGAGCATATACGGTCGATAGGAGTTCAGGTTATCTAATTTATGAACTTGATGGCAAAGAAATTGGGAGGTACAAGACAAAGGATATAAAAAATGTAGAAACCGAAATCAATCCAGATAACAGTGATGAAGACAGCAGCGATCGTATTGTTCTTGCAATGATTGATGGTGGTAAAATACCCATATCGGTATATTCGTACTCTACTGATAGTCATGCAGTTATTGTTAGAACATTGAAATACGGTTTGGGAATGGAGAAATACCTACATATTTCACCAAGTTTTTACGCACCATAACAAATCACTGCACCCGACCGTATGCTAAACTGATCTTTTGATATGGGATTAGGGAAAACCCTATCGGCATTAAGCTAAACGGCGCTTAACCTGCATGATCCAATAGCTATAACCCTTTTGGAGTCTATATCGGTGATCCGAAGTAAAAGCCGTTTAGCTT
>MTBT01000274.1 GCA_002282935.1 Microcystis sp. LSC13-02
TGTACCGAAATAACTCTGTTTTGCCAACACCCCGATTATCCATCCAATAACGCAGAACTTTATTCCGAACAAATTGGGTTGTCCGTATTGCTTCATTAATGGCTTCTATCTGATTAGGTTTTGGCTTAACTTTGTATTCTAGTACAAACATTTTGACAATGCTAGACCTACTATCAATATCTTAACACAAAATTCTTTAAGTTGACACGGCCCCCTGCCAACCGCCTGCTGCCTTCGTTGACGTGAGCCAATAGAGCCGCAAGAGATTGCCAGTTATTTTAATCATATTTAATCTTAAAATATAGAATTGTCCCCGCTAAGATAAAGGTAACAAAATTAGCGATAATAATCGGTTTACTGCTCACATAAATTCCGTAGATTAGCCAAAGAAAAACCCCCAGACAAAAGCAAATAAACATAGTTAGGGACAAGTCCTTAGCCGAACGATAACGCCAAGTTTTAATCACTTGGGGTAAAAAGGAGACAGTGGTTAATATTCCCGCCACGATCCCGATTAGTTCAATAATATTCACCGCTTATCCTCTTAGCTTAGTTTCTTTCATTTTAAACTGTTGACTATCTAAATTACGCCTGAAGACGGCTCTCTCGACATCATGGGAGCAAAGTGTTGGTAAATGTGACATTTTGTCCCATTGTTTCTATTGAGCGATTACTATCACTGAAGTGCCGATTTGTACCCTTTCAAATAAAGCCTTTATATCTCGATCGCGCATCCTGACGCAACCGTGGGAGACGGCCCGGCCGATGAGATTTTCTTGCGGTGTGCCGTGAAAACCGATAAAATTCGCACCATCGGTCCAAAATCCGATCCAACGCGCCCCTAAAGGGTTGTTTTTTCCCGATGGCACCAGTTGCCCAGTGAAAGGATGTTCCCAGACCGGTTCCCGCACCATCTGAATCACCCTAAATTGTCCCGTTGGGGTTTCCCAACCCGGACGACCGATCGCCACTGGGTAAGAAGCGATTATTTTCTGTCCTTGGTAAACAAAAACCCGTCTTTTTTTTAAATTCAGCAGCAAACGGGTTTCCGTTCGGGTTGCCGTGGTTGCGGTACGGGAATTGCCCAGACTAATCGGGGGATGGAGGAAAAATTCCCCTATTCCTAGATATAAACAGAGAATCGCCACAAAAACTCGCATCTGATACCAGCAAAGTCAAAATTTTTTATCTGTATTCTAATCTGATTGCTGCTTTTTAGACCTGTGGGACAAGATTTCGATGGTTTTGTGACTCTAAGATTGAATAGGTTTGATAGAGATCAAAAGCTGTGGCGATCAAGAGTTGATAAGGTTTGAAAATGGGCAACTGTGGAACTATTCGCCTTTTTTCATCGGTAAATTCCCCAGAATCACTTAATTGGCTGCTATTAAGCCGATAATAAGTTCCATAGGCTAGATAAAACAAGCTAGGAGAAGTCCCTAACATAAATCTTGTTGGCTAGTTCCCATCGGTAATTGTCTGCATTTTTAGGTAATCAAAAAATAATTTTATAAGTGGGAAAGCATAATTATTTGTAGGCTAGGTTAGCGACATTGTAACCCCTCTGGGTATTCTTAAATTAATTAGACGCTCTGCTTTAAGTTAATAATTTGATTAATTTGGCCTTATTTTAGTTGTTAGTTTAGCCTATTGATGATCCTATATCTATAATGGATTTCCGAAAAAAGCTGACATTCGAGCCTGAATAAAGTAAAATGTCAAGAAAAGTGAAATTAAGGTTTTTTTCTTGGCCTTAACTCACTTTTTCTGTATTTCGGAAAAGTCTTCAGGTTTTTAACCCTCTTGTTGGGTGTAAGGGTGAATGGACTCACAACTGGTCAATAATCGCTATCAAATTCTCAAAAAGCTAGGGGAGGGGGGATTCGGGACAACCTATCTGGCAGAAGACACCCAAATGCCTTCCCGTCGTCGCTGCGTGATCAAGCAACTGAAGCCCCTCGCTCACGATCCTCGAATATATCAACTCATTGGGGAGCGGTTTCAGAGAGAGGCTGCCATCTTGGAGGACTTGGGGCAGAAAAATGAGCAGATACCCCAACTCTATGCTTATGGTGAAGAGCAGGGGCAATTCTATCTAGTGCAAGAATATATCGATGGGGAAACCCTCTCGACGAAGGTGGGCAATCGTGGCGTGCTGGGGGATGCGGCGGTTCGGGATATCTTGCTAAAACTCTTAGCCGTCTTGGTTTATGTTCATGATCACCGGATTGTGCATCGGGATATTAAGCCAGACAACATTATTCTGCGGCGGGGAGATGAGCTGCCCGTGCTGATTGATTTCGGTGCGGTTAAGGAAACCATGGGGACGGTGATGACAGCAGCGGGCAACCCTACTAGCTCCATTGTCATCGGTACACCTGGTTTTATGCCCTCGGAGCAGAGTATAGGGCGGCCTGTGTACGCCACCGACCTTTATGCTTTGGGATTGACCGCCATTTATCTTCTCACGGGAAAAGTCCCCCAAGAATTGGCCACGGATCCTCTGACCGGGGAAATCCAGTGGCGAGATCATGCCCCCGGAGTTAGTCCAAGCTTGGCCCTAGTGTTAGATAAAGCCATCAAGTCCCATTATCAGGAGCGCTTTCCTACGGCCCAAGCTATGCAGGAAGCCTTGGCCCCTTCTTCTTCTCGAAGTACCATTGTTCTTCCCCCGTCGCCCCCATCAACGGCAGTTCACCCCCCCGCACCTCAATCTAGGGGGGGTGATTGGTTAAAATTCGGGATTGTCGGTGGGGTGATGGGATTGGTTCTCTTGGCCGGATTTGTTTATCTTCAAGATCAACAACAAAAAGCATTTGAAGAAAGGCTCAACCAGCTACAACGGCAGTCACCTCCGGGATCGCCCTCCCCTCAACCCTCCCCTCCAGCGAGTCCTGAAAGCGCACCAGAGGCGAGTCCTGAAAACGCGCCGACGGTGAGGGTTCCATCCCCCTATCTGCCAAGTCCCCAACCATCTCCAGTGGAATTATCGCCAACGCCCACCCCCACACCCTCTAGAATTGAACCAGAACCCTCAACTTCACCCTATCTTGATCAAGCTGATGCTATCTCCACCGTTGAAAATCTCTACTATCTCGTTTCTAATCGGCAGTATGACCAAGCAGTTCAACTATTCTCTCCCCAATTGGCCAGTCAATTCGATCCCAAGTTTTTTAATCAGTTTGAAAGGGTAACGGTAGAGAACTTGCAGATTACTTCGCATACTGATGCGATGATTAATTTACGGGGAGAGAATACTTATGTCTATCCTGATGGGACAACCCAAAGGGAACTGCGGTCTTATACTGTGAGAAAGACCGATCAAGGGAGCGAGATCGCCGCATCGGATTTTATTAAGGTGATTAAATTCCGCTAGGATTAAGACAGCGATCGCTAAACTTTTTTTAACCTTTCAATCATTTTTATGTTTTTTCCGATTATCGCTCAATCCTCTTCTGGTTTGACATTTAACACCTTTAATGCTGTTATTTATACAGTTTGTTTTTTAGTGCCAGGTTTTGTAATTGACCTAACATTATCAAGATTTTTTTATAAGAAATCTGAGCAGGTTACTCTAATTTTATTAAGGTTTCTCACCTTCAGTTGTCTCAACTATATTCCCTGGATATTTGTTTATCTGCTGCTGTGGGATCGCAGTATTTTAGCCAACCCTAGTTTTTTAGCCTTTGCTTTTATTATCATTATTTTTATTAGTCCAATAATTGTAGGATTAATTTTAGGCTATGCTAACCAAAAACAGTTATTAGAACGAGGATTATCTGGTTTAGGGTTTAAAACAATTACAGGATTCCCTTCTGCTTGGGATTATTCCTTTAGTCGCATTGAGGAACCTGTCTGGATGTTAATTACTCTCAAAGATGGCAGTCAGATAGCGGGTTGGTTCGGAAAAAACTCTTTAGCTTCGTCAGAATCATCAGAACGAGATATTTATCTAGAACTGGTGTATAAATTAGAAGATGATGCTTGGCAACCAGTCCCCAGAAGCGCAGGAATTTTGATTAATGCAGAGGAAATTCGTTATATTGAATTTTGGGGCTCTTCGGTAATTGTTATGCAAATAATTAACTTAAAATAAAATTCGATGAGAGTGCCTACGCCTAAAAGTAGCTGAAATCTATACAGG
>MTBT01000275.1 GCA_002282935.1 Microcystis sp. LSC13-02
GGAAAGCGTAAGACTTCTGTTAAAGAAGCAGCATCCCGGGTCGCGTCAACCCCGTTGACGCGACCACCCTAAAAAAGTGGCGTGGTGAGGGATCGCCGTCCGTTTTACGGCGGCGAGGATGTCAATAGCTAAAGCCGAGATTGATCGAGGAAAAACCCTGATAGAAAAGCTAAAAATTCTCGGAAAATTTATGATTAATCGCGAGGATTCCTGCATCAAACAATTATTCTTATGGATTGATTATTCTCAATACCAAGGACGAGAAGAACTGCGTCGTAGTCAATTTTTTGAGCGCATTGATCGCCGCTATCATCAGGCAGTAATCGAGATTTTAGGTATTACCGATCCGAGTGTAGCTTGGTTAGTTGTCAGCGTTATTAATGGACTGATATTAGAGCGCCTGTGGTGCAATGAACAGATTGCGATCGATGAACAAATGGAATTATTAGGTAAAATTCTTACTACTTATTTACAGAAAAACTGTTAACCCCCAACAATCGCTTATTAACTGCAAAATTACTAACAGAAATTCTATGAACGGTAAAACTTTTGTGAAACCCAATCAGAAGTTAATTATCGGGTTAATAGTATTAGGCACAGGATTATTAGGAATAACCACCTTTTATAGCCTTTCCCAAGTCGCACCCAAACCCGAAACCAAAACCCCTGTAGTTGCGTCGTCCGCACCGCAAAAAATCACCGCTTTAGGCAGAATTGAACCAAGGACAGAAATTATCAGTATATCTGCCCCGATGTTGCTTGATTCCGATCGAGTCAAGCAATTATTAGTCGATGAAGGAGATAGCGTCAAAACGGGACAAATAATCGCCATTCTCGAAAGTCAGGAAAGATTAGAGGATAACCTGCGACAGGCACAAGAACAGGTGAAAGTAGCCGCAGCCAAACTAGAACAGGTGAAAGCTGGGGCAAAAGTCGGCGAAATCGATGCTAACACCGCTAACGTGCGGAAAATCGAGGCACAATGGTTAGGCGATCAAGCAAACCAACGGACAACTATCCAAAGATTAACAGCGCAATTAGAAGGGGATAGGGCTGCCCAAAAAGCGACAATTGGCAAATTAGAAGCAGAATATCGCAATGCCAAAGCTGAATTTGATCGCTACGAAAAACTCTATCAAGAAGGGGCAATTTCCGCCTCTAGTTTTGATAGTAAAAGACTGAATTTAGAAACCAGTAATCAACAACTCACAGAAGCAAAAGTTACCCTAGAGAGGATTGAACGCACCGGCAAACAAGAGATACAAGAAGCCAAGACTACCCTAGCCCGGATTGAATCCACCGGTCAACAGCAGATCAAAGAGGCCAAATCCACTTTAAATCAAGTCTCAGAAGTGCGGGGAGTCGATGTGCGGGCAGCCCAAGCGGAGGTAAATGCTGCCCTAGTTGCCGTTAAAAAAGCCCAAACCGAGTTAAATCAGGCCTATATTCGATCGCCAATTACCGGCAAAGTGATTAAAGTCAATACCCGGATCGGGGAACAAATCAGCGCTCAAGGAATTGTTGACCTCGCTGAAACCGATCGCATGGAAGTAATTGCCGAAATCTATCAAAGCGATATCGGGAAAATTCGCGAGGGACAAACTGCCACGATTACCGGATCGGCGTTTACGGGCGAAGTTAGCGGAAAAGTGCGCTTAATTGCTTTAAAAGTTGACCAACAAAATATATTCAGCAATCAACCAGGAGAAAACTTCGATCGCAAAGTTATCTCTGTCCGTATTGCCTTAAATCGCGAAAACAGTCAAAAAGTGGCAGGTTTAACCAATTCCCAAGTAACTGTAACTATCCATGAGTAGGTTTTCCATGAAACTAACCCATCTATTCAAAAAAACGCCCCTATCTTGGTTACAGGTGACGCGAGAGAAAACCCGTTTGATCGTGGCTATTGCCGGGATTGCTTTTGCAGACTTCTTAATTTTCACGCAGTTGGGGTTTCGGGATGCCTTATTTGATGCTTCCGTTAAACCCCATTATGTCCTCGATGCGGATTTAGTCCTGATTAATCCCCAATTTGATACCCTCTTTGCTGTGAAAAGTTTCTCACGCGATCGCTTGTACCAAGCTAAAAGAGTCGAGGGCATTCAATCTTTAGCCCCAGTTTATATTGCTTCTGCCCAGTGGCGCAATCCCGAAACTGCCCTAGAAAGAACTACTTTAGTCTTTGGTTTTGATCCCAGTCAACGGGTTTTTACTCTCCCGGAAGTTAATCAAAAATCCAGTGATCTGAAGATGTTAAATCGCGTCTTGTACGATCAAGCAGGAAGACCAGAATTCGGTCCAATTGCCGATTTACTCCAGAAAAAACCCGATTTGACAGTTCAGTTAAATAGAAAAGAGGTACAGGTAGCGGGAATTTTTACCCTTGGTGCCTCCTTTGCTGCCGATGGTAACGTCATTAGCAGTGATTCTACCTTTTTAAGGCTCTTTCCCGAACGCCAACCCCACGAAATCGATATAGGACTGGTGAAACTGCAACCGGGGGCAAATATAGAGGCAGTAAAAGCCAATTTACAGGCACTTCTACCTAAAAATGAAGTAATTGTCCTTACTTTAAAAGAATTTGCTGAAAGGGAAAAAACCTATTGGGCAAATGGTACAGCCATTGGTTTTATCTTTGGTTTAGGTACAGTAGTCGGTTTTATCGTCGGTATCGTCATTGTCTATCAGATTCTCTATTCCGATGTCACCGATCACTTACCCGAATACGCTACCCTAAAAGCTATGGGTTACGGTGATTGGTATTTAGTCGGGGTTTTGATGCAAGAGGCTTTATTACTAGCGGTTTTGGGATATATACCGGGGTTTATCGTTTCTCTTGGTGTTTATCATCTCGCTTCCTCCGCTACACTTTTACCGATAGTGATGACTACCCCTAGGGCGATCGAAGTTTTAATCCTAACAATTATTATGTGTATTGCCTCTGGAATTGTCGCTATGGGCAAATTAAGGACAGCAGATCCGGCCGATATTTTCTAAGCTATCAAGGGTGAAACAATGCTGATTTTTCAAAAAGAGCGAGAATTAGGGAATTTTAGCCCTAACGAACCCGTAATTGCCATTAAAGGCTTAAATCACTATTTTGGCACGGGGGAATTAAAAAAACAGGTTTTATACGATATCGATCTGGAAATTAAAGCGGGGGAAGTAGTGATTATGACTGGTCCTTCGGGATCGGGGAAAACTACTTTATTGAGTTTAATGGGAGGTTTGCGATCGGCACAAGAGGGCAGTTTAAAAATTCTCGGCCAAGAAATGTTAGGAATTGCTAAGGGCAAAATGCTGAAAATTCGCCGTCAAATTGGCTATATTTTTCAAGCACATAATTTACTAAAATTCCTGACAGCGAAACAAAACGTTAGGATGTCTTTGGAACTGCACGAGGAGTTTTTAGAACAAGATCTCGATCAAAAAGCCACGGCAATTTTGGAGTCGGTAGGTTTAGGTGACCGCGTTGATTACTATCCCCATGATCTATCAGGGGGACAAAAACAACGGGTTGCGATCGCTCGCGCCCTCGTCAGTCATCCCAAATTAGTCCTCGCGGATGAACCGACCGCGGCCTTAGATAAACAATCCGGGCGCGATGTGGTGGAAATCATGCAGAAATTGGCAAAAGAACAAGGTTGCACGATTTTACTCGTCACCCACGATAACCGGATTCTCGACATCGCCGATCGCATTGTCAACATGGAGGATGGTCGTTTAAGCGATTAACTGCCCAAAAATTACTTGCCAAAAATCGGCCTTTCATGTTAGACTAAAATAATGTCATCTTGGAGAGGTGGCAGAGTGGTCGAATGCGGCAGATTGCTAATCTGTTGTACGAATCGTAAGACCGTACCGAGGGTTCGAATCCCTCCCTCTCCGTGTTTTTTCGGTATGTTCGATGACTGCTGGCCATGATTATTTCTGCTCCGTATATAGTCCGGTTGCCTCTTGGCGTTTCGGCAGTTCCCTGGGCATTGATCCGATTGGTTTAGTTTCCACCTGTTCCTTTAACTGTGCCTACTGTCAGTTAGGAGAAATTGAGCAAAAAAACCGAGCAACGAAAAACTTTTATCACCAGCGAACAAATTAGCAGGGATTTAAGGGATTTTGCTCCTTGGGATGTGGATATAGTCACTCTCAGTGGTAGCGGGGAACCCACCCTCGCCCTCAATTTAGGGGAAATACTGGCCACCGTCAAGGAATTGACATCCTCACCGCCGTAAACGGACGGTGATTCCCAAACCTCACGATTTAGGTTTCTGCTTCTTTCCCTTGCGGGGTTCCGCACCTGC
>MTBT01000276.1 GCA_002282935.1 Microcystis sp. LSC13-02
TATCTTGAAAAAAAATGATAATTAGACAGAAGTTCTCTATGTGAACAAGAGAACTTTATCTTCTTTTGTTTTCAAAATGAGAATTGCTGCTAATCGTACCTTCTACTTACATGGGTACATTGCTGGGGCTTAATCTGTGTGACCTTTGATAGATAAGGGTTTTCGGCTATTGTAGTATATCTGTATGGGGAAAGTTCAGATATTGCTTTTTTTTCTCAAAGACAGTAAACTCAAATGTATTGTAAATGTATTTCAGATGAATTATGACTCTATATCTAGTAGAGGATGATCGACAAGAAAGGACAAAAGAAGAGGTGAGCGAGATATTGGAGCGCATCGCCACACTCGCATCAAAATCCCAGGGAGAGTTAATCGAAGCCCTAATCGGTGAAAGAGAGGGGCGGTTATTCCTGATTATCAAAGCGATCGATCGCGCCTCCCTCGAACAAGTACTAGAAAACGCTGGGCTAAGTTGGCAACTAATCAAGGAAATGCGCTTGATTGGGCAGGACTTAGCCACTGTGCGAGAGCGCCAAGACAAAGCCAACTATCTAGTACAGTGGAATTTACCTCCGGGGCTAACGATGGAAACTTACCTGCAACGAAAAGCGGAGAAAACCCCCCTTTACGCTCAAGTGCCTGAAGTCAGTTTCGAGCGTACCTATGTTTGCGAAGACTTGAGTAAATGTCTCTGTTTCTACGATAGTCCCGATGAAGCGGCGGTAAAAAGAGCCAGAGAAGTGGTCGGCGCACCTATAGATAGTTTGACCTCGATTGAAAATATTCACCCCTAGGAGAGAACAATTATGCTCGATCGAGGCTCCGAAATCAGTTCTTTTCTAGAAGAAAGAGCCACTGACCTCAACAACGGTACAGCTAATCTCAACGTCGGTTGGGCCCTAACCAAGCTAGGAGAATCGGGCTGGTTCGGCTATGCTATACCTGAAAGCTTAGGGGGCCAGGGTGGCTCCTTATTACAGGCAGTAGAGGCGATCTCCGCTGTGTCCCAATGCTGCCTCACCACCGGTTTTGTTTTCTGGTGTCAGCGCGTCTTCATTCAATATTTGGCGGCCAGTAATAACACTTACCTACAAAACAAAATTCTACCTGCTGTTCTCAAGGGAGAGATAGCCGGGGCAACAGGACTCTCTAACGCGATGAAGTACCTCGGCGGGATCGAGGAGCTGCGTTTACAAGCAAAGATCGAGGGAGAAAACGTCACTGTTAATGGCTTCCTGCCCTAGGCCTCTAACCTCGACTCTAACGGAGAATTCATAGTGGCCGTTGCCGCTCAAACTACATCTGGACAAACTCTTATTCTCGCCCTTCCCTCTTTCGCAGAGGGGTTAAAACGGGGTGAAGACCTACAATTATTGGGTTTACAGGCTTCCCGCACCAGTACCCTTGAATTCGATCGAGTTCAGTTATCTCACGACTGGATTATCAGCTTGGAAGCAGAAAAATTTTTACCCTCAGTCCGCCCCTGTTTCTTGCTGTTACAATGCGGACTGGCCCTTGGCATTACGCGTAAATCCCTTGGGGAGACGGAGAAAAGTTTAGGGGGAAAGGCAGCGGTAGCGAGCAATCGTTATTTCTTCGCCCGCGAGCGTCTGACTCGTCTAGAAAAGACAATCGAGCAATTCAGCACCCTAGAAAGCTTCGATCTCGGACGAACACGCCAACTATTCACCCTCAGAGTGGACATTACCCGGTTAGCGGTGGAATCCGTATGGTTAGAAGCGGAAATTAAGGGAGGAAAAGGCTATTTCCGTAATAGCGACACGGCGCGACGGCTGCGCGAGGTCGCCTTTTTACCAGTGTTAACTCCGAGCCTGATTCAACTAGAAAGAGAGTTACAACGTCAGTCCTCTACCGATAAAATTCTCACTGGCGAACTCGATCGAGCGGGGGTGAGGGAATGAGCGTCGCCACTGATTACCCCGTCCTCACCCTGAAAAATCTCCACAAACGCTATAAAACCCGCAATGGCTACCGTACCGTTTTTGAGGATATTAACCTACAGGTGCGGTCTGGTGAGGTGGTTTGTTTGCTTGGGGCTAGTGGTTGCGGCAAATCTACCCTCCTTGCTACCGCCGCTGGTTTGCAAAGTGCCGATGGCGGAGAAATACAATTGCACTCACGACCCTTACAAGCACCAGACATCCGCAGCTCGATCGTCTTTCAATCCCCCGCCCTTTTACCTTGGTTAACCGTTTGGCAAAACGTGGCTTTTGGTTTGAAATTAAAGCGGATGCCCCGCCTCGATCATCAGCAATTACGCGAAAGGGTTCACACCGCTGTTAAAAGCGTCAAACTAGATGGCTTCGAGCGTGCCTATCCTCATCAACTATCTGGCGGTATGGCTCAGAGAGTTTCTCTAGCCCGCGTCCTCGCCCGCCGCCCCTCTCTCCTCCTCCTTGATGAGCCGTTTAGCGCCCTCGACGCGATCACCCGTTTCGAGATGCAAAAACTCCTCCTAGAAGTCATAGCTCTCTATAACAGCACGGTTCTCCTCGTTACTCACGACATCGATGAAGCCCTATTAGTGGCCGATCGAGTTCTTCTCATGGGCCGTCATCCAGTGGGCATCCGCCGAGAATGGACCATCTCGATGCCGAAACCCCGTTTCGAGTCAGCAAAGCTGTTGAGTGATCTACGCCGGTCAATTTTTCAAGAATTAGCCTTTGTAATGACACTGTAAATTTATGAACCTAGACGATAATTGTGCTTGTTGCGGCATGAGCCGTCGAGATTTCCTGAAACTTTCGGCACTGTTTACCAGTTCCTTCGGAGCAGCGATCGCCGCCGATAGTGGGAGTCTCCCTGTTAACGCCAATGCCAACGACCAGCCTGTGAAAATCGGTTATCTACCGATTACGGATGCCGCCCCCCTATTGGTGGCCCACTCCCGAAAACTTTATGAAGCGGAAGGTTTAACGGCAGAACAACCACGCCTATTCCGCTCTTGGGCGCAGATTGTTGAGGCCTTTCTCGCTCGGCAGGTGAACGTTATTCACGTTCTTTTTCCCACCTCGATCTGGATTCGTTACGGGCGCAATTTCCCCGCTAAAATCGTCGCTTGGAACCATACCAACGGCTCAGCCCTCACCGTCCTTCCCGATATTGAAAATCCCAGGGAATTGGGAGGTAAAACGATCGCGGTTCCTTTCTGGTATTCGATTCATAATTTGGTCTTGCAACAACTCTTACAACGTAACGGGCTGAAAATAGTTCGCAAAGCCAAGGACGCGCCGATAGCTCCTAACGAGGTTAATCTAGTGGTTCTCCCGCCCCCGGATATGGTATCAGCCCTCGCCAATAAGAGCATCGGTGGTTATATTGTTGCTGAACCTTTCAACGCGGCGGCGGAAAATCTAAAAACCGGTAGGGTTCTCCGTTTCACCGGCGATGTCTGGAAGAATCACGCCTGTTGCGTCGTCTTTGTTCACGAGGAGGATATTAGGCAACGGAAACAATGGACGCAGAAGGTGGTAAACGCCCTCGTTAAAGCCCAACTCTGGTCACGGGGCAATCGCTCCGAAGTGGCCAGGATTCTCTCTAAAGATGGTGGAAAATATACGCCTCACCCGCTGCCAGTATTGCAACGGGCGCTTACTTACTACGATCGCAATTTCTATAAGAAAGAGGGAGCGATCCAGAATCCAGACTGGCAAGTCAACCGGATTGATTTCCAGCCCTATCCTTTCCCTTCCTATAGGTCGGAACTGGTACGCTTGCTCAAAACCACTCAGGTAGAAGGAAATACGGATTTTCTCCAAAAACTGCAACCCCGACAGGTGGCGCGGGATCTCGTGGATGACTCTTTTGTCCGTAATGCCTTGCAACAGGTGGGCGGACCGAAAGCTTTCGGCTTACCGAATAATCTCTCCCGCATCGAGACGATCAAATTTTAAGGGTCCTAACCTATGAAGTCACAATCTTTGACCTCCCCGCCAATATCTTTACTACCCTTATGGGGTATGGGTTTTGGATTATTGCTCTGGTGGCTATTTACCAGTCCTCTATGGCACTCAAACCCGATTTTAAATGATTTTTCCCCTGAGCGATCTTTTGTCGCTTTATTACATCTTTTTGTTCGGGGGGAGATTATGCCCCATATCCTCACCAGTTGCCGCCGGGTTCTTGTGGGCTTGGTTCTCGCTAGTGCCATCGGTGTGCCGTTGGGGGTATTAATCGGGTTGTATCGCTCCCTTGAATCAGCTTTGTCGGCCGTATTTCAATTTCTACGCATGATCTCGCCCCTTTCTTGGATGCCTTTAGCGGTGATGGTTTTGGGAATTGGTGATCTACCTGTGTATTTTTTGCTGACGGTGGTGGCTATCTGGCCGATCCTTCTCAATACGGCTGCCGGGGTTAACGCGGTTGATCGCTCTTGGTTGACTTTAGCCCGCAGTCTCTGTGCTACCCGAGGGGAAACGGTTTTCCAGGTTATTCTGCCTGCGATCATCTCCCATCTCTTAACTGGTTTCCGTTTGGCTATAGGTATTATCTGGATCGTTCTTGTCCCGGCGGAAATGCTGGGGGTTAGTGCGGGTTTGGGTTATTATATTCTCGATACACGCGATCGACTCGCTTATTCAGAGTTGATGGCGGTGATTCTCGTTATTGGCGCGATTGGTTATCTGCTCGATTGGGGTTTGCGTCTGGCTCATCGAAAATTTTGGGTCTGAAACCCCGTCGTTTCACGACGGCTTTACCGTTAAATACTAGCGCATTTACCAAATATATGCTAAAATGTG
>MTBT01000277.1 GCA_002282935.1 Microcystis sp. LSC13-02
GGACCAGAAAAAACTGACGGAAGCTGAGGAAATGTACCGTAGGGCGCTCGCTCTTGATGATAAGTATGTCCATGCCTACAACGGTCTCGGTAACGTGCTGTCGGACCAGAAAAAACTGACGGAAGCCGAGGAAATGTACCGTAGGGCGCTCGCTCTTGATGATAAGTATGTCCATGCCTACAACGGTCTCGGTGCCGTGCTGAGGGCCCAGAAAAAACTGACGGAAGCGGAGGAAATGTACCGTAGGGCGCTCGCTCTTGATGATAAGTTTGTCTATGCCTACAACAATCTCGGTCTCGTGCTAAGGGACCAGAAAAAACTGACAGAAGCCGAGGAAATGTACCGTCGGGCCTTAGATTTACCGGATGATACTACTGGGACTCCTACTACCGCTCACACCCTTGCCCATAATAATTTGGGTCTGCTCCTACAGGAACAGGGCAAGCTAGAGGCAGCGATCGCTGAGTTCGAGAAGGCGACAAAAATCGATCCGAAGTTTGAATTTGCCAGCAATAACCTGCAAGAGGCCCGGCGCTTGTTATCCTTGCAGCAACAACCGGAGCAGATCATCGCTTTGAATAATACTAAATATCTACCCCAAGAGGATCCCCTCACCCCGATCAAGCGATCGATCGTTAAAATCAGTGTGGTCTTTACCGGTAACGCCAAGGGGACTGCCTACGGTACGGGTTATGTGGTCAAACGCCGGGGAACAACGGTGTGGATTATCACTAATCGTCATGTGGTGGTTGATCGCGACACGGAACAGAGGGGCGATAATCTGGAAGTGGAACCCTATTACGGCGAAAATCTACCCAACCTCCCGCGCGATCGTGCAGTGGCTAAAATAATTCACATCACCCAACCCGAAGAAAACTTGGATTTAGCTTTGCTGGAAGTCACGGGTTTACCAGACGATATCAGTCCTTTAACCTTTCATCAAGGCGAAATTGCCGCAAAAACACGGATTTCTATCATCGGACATCCTGAATCAAAAGATTGGTCGAGCTACGAGGCGATTACCATCGGCATTCAGTCTAGTAGCGGCAATTTATTAATCGATGTGAGTCTGGCAGTTGGCGCTTCTGGTAGTCCAGTATTCGATCGGGAAATGCGGGTGATCGGATTGATGTTTAGGACGATTAGCGAGTCCCAAATCGATTCTTCCGGTTTCGGTTTGGCTTACCCAATCGATCGAGTTCTCCAAAAATTAGCTCAATGGCAGGTAATTGTACCATGAAAAAATCATTTATTGTCCTCAACTTAACAATTCTTAGTCTTATTTTAGTCTCGCTCTTCCCTCCTATTCAAGCTCAAAACTGTGGGACAGGAAATACCAGATCTAGCAATTATATCCAGAGAGATAATTATAAGCGCTGTGAGGGAATAGCTCCGATCGATATTGCCGGCAGTTTTAGTCTTATTTCCCTTTCTATCGGCCGGATTCGGGAGATGACTGACTCCCTAAAGTTGGAAGTGCCTAGTCGTAATAACCGAGCGCCGAAAGTGATAGTGCGTTCTGTGCCAAAAAATTATCAACTCGATCCCCTCACCTTGCGTCCCCAAGGTTCTCGCTATCAATTTAAATGGTCTAACTATGTTATTGATCGCGAAGATATCGCCCTTGAAAGTCTGCGGGCCACGGCCTCTATCAGTGACGGTAAATTGATCTATTTGCCAGTTATTTTTAATCAGGCAACAACCTACGATATCGTCCTCTTTTCTAATGTGCGTAGCCAGATCAAAGAATTACAAATCCTCCAGAACAACGAGGTTATCTATGAGACTTCTCGCCCTAACTGGCAACCAAAAGGAGAAATTTTCTTTACTTGGGATGGTCGTACTTCTGATGGTAAACTGGCTAAGGCGGGATTGTACGAATTGCGAGTCAAAGCTTTATTAGAACAAGATGATGCTCCTCCCAGAAATGCCCCGATTAATATAACTTTTGAACATAATCCCCAGTGGCTAAAATGAGGTCCAAGCATAATTTTAAAAGTTTCTGGCGATTTATCAGGAAAAATCTCAAGTTTTGCACAGTTTTTATAGTTACTCTAGCACTGGTTTTCCTGTCGATTTTTTGGGGAATTATCCCAGTTAAACAAAACTTTGAAGGCAATTTATTGGTAAAAAGCTTTAGTTTTACCTGTCAAGAAAACGAAAGTTTATTGCTCAAAGATGTCGATAATCTTTCCCAGATAGACCTATCGGGACTGAAAAAATTTACCCTCGCTGGCACCTTTAGCAGTCTTGCCGATCCCGAACTCGATAAACGAGAGCGACTAGAAATTGAATCAATCCGAGAAAATAGCACTTTAACAATTACTCCGACGGCGGATTTTATCCTGCAAGAACTCCGTTTACAAAAGGAAACTAGAGTAAAAAATCTCAAATACGCTCCTTTTAATAATCTTTTGGCTTTTAGTTTGCAGCCAAATTCTCAACCAGTAAATTTATCATTTAATCCTAGCGGCAACCCGATTAAAATAACTCTTTCTGGTTATAAAATTGCTAATTTACCCCTAAAAAAAGAGGATATTCCCCTCGAATTTAATCTCAGTACCACCGAATTTCAATTAGAAATACAACAAGCGATCGATGTTAATTTACAACTTGCTCAAGATCAAGAACAGCCTATTTTTTGGCGCAATATTAAAGTTAATAATGTTAGATTTGAGAGACCGATTATCACCGGTAATAATGTGAGAGATGACTTAGTGGAATCGACAATTATTTCCGGTAATATCCGGATGGCTCAACAGGATCTTAAGCTAGAAGAAAACCAATTCCTGATCGTCGAGAAACCGGGAGTAGAGATATTAAATCAGATAAAAATTATCCCAAAGGATACCAACCAAAACCTCAAACTAAAAACCACGGGGGAAAACTTGCAGATTACCGAAGCATCACAAGGTTTAGAAGTAAGCGTTTCCGGCAATACCAACAGCATCCAAGTGGGGTTAAATCCGCGACTACCGATCGCCCAAATTCAAGGCAGTTTTTTATCGCGTTATCTTGGTAGCGAGGCGATCGTGGCGATAATTTCCTTTTCTGGCGGTTTGATTGTTTCCTTGCTTTCGTGGTTATTTGATAATTTTGCCGCTTCTCCCTAAAAACTACCGTCCCGCTCGCTAAACTGCCAAATTGATAAGATCCTTTGACCTTTCGCCGCCTTATTGAGCAGAACTAGGATAAACACTTTCTTAAGAATTAACCTATGTCACAATAGATGAAGATAAACCAAATAGTGTGAAGTTGTAAACTAGGTATTACTGAATGGAACCGCTTTATCAGTACGCGTGGCTAGTTCCCGTCCTGCCTTTGGTAGGCGCTACCCTAGTCGGCGCGGGCTTAATTTCCTTTAATGAAGCCACCAATCGTCTGCGACAGGTAAATGCTGTATTGATCATTTCTACCCTCGGCGCGTCGATGGTGCTGTCCTTTGCGCTGCTGTGGAGTCAAATCAATGGACACGCTCCCTACAACCAAATGATCGATTGGGCATCGGCGGGTAACTTTCACCTGAAAATGGGTTATACGATCGATCACCTCAGTGCTTTAATGTCGGTTATCGTCACCACTGTAGCCTTTTTGGTGATGATTTATACCGATGGTTACATGGCCCACGACCCCGGTTATGTGCGTTTTTACGCCTATCTGAGCATTTTTAGCAGTTCTATGCTCGGTTTGGTCATCAGTCCCAATCTCGTCCAGATCTACGTTTTCTGGGAATTGGTGGGGATGTGTTCCTATCTGCTAGTAGGTTTCTGGTTCACTCGTCCGGCGGCCGCCGATGCCTGTCAAAAAGCCTTTGTTACCAACCGCGTCGGCGATTTTGGCTTATTACTGGGAATGCTGGGTCTTTTCTGGGCCACCGGCAGCTTCGAGTTTGATATCATGGGTGAACGTCTAGAGGAATTAGTCTCTTCTGGAGCCATTGCCGGCAGTTTAGCGGCATTATTCGCCGTTTTAGTCTTCCTTGGACCCGTGGCCAAATCAGCCCAGTTTCCCCTTCATGTCTGGCTACCGGATGCCATGGAAGGTCCGACCCCGATTTCGGCCCTGATTCACGCCGCCACCATGGTAGCTGCCGGAGTTTTCCTGATTGCCCGGATGTATCCCGTTTTTGAGCCAATTCCCACGGCGATGACGGTAATTGCTTGGACGGGGGCCTTTACTGCTTTTCTAGGGGCAAGTATCGCCCTCACCCAGAATGATATCAAAAAGGGTTTAGCCTATTCCACCATCTCCCAATTGGGTTACATGGTTATGGCTATGGGTATCGGTGCTTATAGTGCGGGGTTATTCCACCTGATGACCCACGCTTATTTTAAAGCGATGTTGTTCCTCGGTTCCGGTTCCGTCATCCACGGTATGGAGGATGTGGTCGGTCATGAGCCGGTTTTAGCGCAAGATATGCGGATGATGGGCGGTTTACGCAAGTATATGCCCATTACTGCCCTAACTTTCCTGGTGGGAACTCTAGCCATCTGCGGGATTCCTCCTTTCGCCGGTTTCTGGTCGAAGGATGAAATTCTCGGTTTAGCTTTTGAGGCGAACCCAGCTTTATGGTTAATCGGTTGGGGTACTGCGGGTTTAACGGCTTTCTATATGTTCCGGATGTACTTTAACACCTTTGAAGGGGAGTTTAGAGGTACTAATAAGGAGATTAAACGCCGACTGTTAGCCAATGCGGGTGCGATTCCGGCTTTTGGACCGGGGGCAATGAATGTTAAGCAATTAGACTCGGAAGCGCAGGAAGAAGACAACCACGGCCATCATGCCCAGGAACCCCACGAATCGCCAATTACTATGACTTTACCTCTAATGATTTTAGCGGTTCCCTCTTTGTTAATCGGTTTGGTGGGTAAACCTTGGCAGAATTTCTTCGAGGGTTTTATTCATGTTCCTAACGAAGTGGTGGAAGAAGTTCATGCTTTTGATTGGACAGAGTTTTTAATCATGGCGGGTAATTCCGTAGGGATTGCTTTAATCGGGATTACTGTCGCTTCTTTGATGTATCTCCAGAAGAAAATTGACCCCGCAACTATTGCCGAAAAATTCCCCGCTTTGTATCGTTTTTCCCTGAACAAATGGTACATTGACAATCTGTATGATCGAGTTTTCGTCCAGGGTTGTCGTCGTCTCGCGCGGCAAATTATGGAAGTGGATTATCGCGTTATTGATGGGGCAGTGAATTTAACCGGTTTAGCTACTCTTGTCAGTGGTGAAGGTCTCAAATACCTTGAAAATGGTCGCGCCCAATTCTATGCTTTAATTGTCTTTGCCGCAGTTTTGGGTTTAGTAATTGTCTATAGTCTGGTGTAAATTTTTAATCCCTTGACTAAAGATTTTTAGGGGCGCAAAGCCCCTTTTTTCAGCAGTTTTTTTGGTTTATAGCAGGCAGTAATACTAAATTATTAATAGATCGGTTCTGGGAGAGGGGTTGGGGGTGAGGGCAATTAACCATTTCTGCCATTACTTTAGAAAAATGGTATTGTAAAGTTTCAATACAAATATAGTCAGATATAGCCAGCCATGATAATATGTGAACACGAAACTATCAGACTAGGCAAAAAAAACAGGAATAAGTTATCGAACGGCTTGGAGGTGGTGGAAACAAGGGAATTTAA
>MTBT01000278.1 GCA_002282935.1 Microcystis sp. LSC13-02
GGTGCTAGACTGATATTTCAGTAAGCCAGACAGGAGCCAGAAAAAGATATTTATCAGAAAAGTCATGATCAAGCTAGAGGTTTAAAGACTGCTCGGGTTCCAATTATTTTTATTAATAAATATTTTACACAATTCATACCAGGTAAGCAAGAGAGCTACGCCACTACTACCGAATCATTACCAGTGCGTTTTAGCTTAGTAGTGCAAAATTAATTTCCTAGTAAAGATAGCCAAAAGGCAAGAGGTAAAAGGCAAGAGGGGGTTAGATATGTGTAATTAATTTTGCTTAGGTACTTACTTTATTTATGACTACTCACCAGCAGTAAATTTATCTGGTTTCATCAACAATTGTCAGTGTAATTCCGTCAAAAGTTCGAGACTGACTTGATGACCATTCCTGTTGAGTAATTTTAATTCCTTTTGCTTGAGCATAATCAGAATGAAACTCAAAAAATACTTGATTTCCTGCTTTAAAAATTTTAGCAAATTTATCGGGATATTTAGTCTTACTTAAAGCAATTTGAGCATCGAGAGAAGAACCTAACCAAATAGGAATTTCTCCTAAAAGAATTTTACGACTTTCTTGATCATTCCACTGAATTAATAAATATGTACTTTTTTGTAATTGACGTTCCTCCTCCCAAAAGATCATCAAACCGATACAAAACCCTAAAATAAATGCACCAATTAAACGTCCTAACCGATCTGCTAAACTGGTTTCTATGGGAATAAATTGAGTTAATATTAAAGACATGAGGAGAAATCCAATTGACGCTAAACTCCCCCCTAAGCTACCGCCTAAAAGAGCTCTAAATCTTTGTAAATTGGGAATAAAATAAGAAATACCTAAAGCGACGATAGCTCCTAAAATCGTCCATGCAATCAAACGAATGGCAATTTCTAAGGCTGAGGAAAAATTAACAGCCGGTAATAATAACCATGATCCTGAAAAGAGAACAATAATGCCAAAAAACAAAGCTAACCCTTTTGAATAAAAAGTATAATAGACTCCACAACCGACAATAAAAACAGCTATCAAGATTCCTGCATCCCCTAAATAATCGATGGTGAAAATCCAGGCTACAGCAGCAATAATTCCCAGTAGAAAACCTCGGATCAAGATTTCCTTTAAAGCAATATTACGTCTGATTGAATTGAGAATTCCAAAAGTAATTGTCCCGGCAATTCCCCAATTAATGACCCCGGCGATTAATTCAGAATTAGGAAGATTGGTTAAAATGGTAAATAGAGAAGAACTGATCGCTCCTGCGATTAAACC
This sequence comes from Microcystis sp. LSC13-02, assembly GCA_002282935.1. GTDB lineage: Bacteria > Cyanobacteriota > Cyanobacteriia > Cyanobacteriales > Microcystaceae > Microcystis. The sequence goes on from MTBT01000278.1 coordinate 1,280, forward strand.
AGCAATAGTGCTTCCTATTAAAATCAGGAAAGCTTCTTTGATGGTTAAAAGACGACGATGTAAATAGTGATTCTGAGCAACAATTAAAGTTAAAGATAACCCTAAAGTGATAATAACTGTCCATCCTCCTGTTCTTAACGAAGAATAAGTTAAGCTATAATTACCTGTTGTTTTTGATTCTAATAATTGCTGATTATTAATCGCTAATTCTGCTTGACGAAACCCTTGATCAATTTCGCCAGAATTCGCATAAAAAACTAAATTAGGATCGCCTGTTAAGCGGGTTAAGTATTGAATATCAGCATCTCCTGTGGCGACAACAATCATTAAAATTGATTGATTTCTAGCTTTATTAGCTGCTAGAATAGCTTGAAATTGAGACTGAGGCATTCCATCGGTAAACAGTAAAATATAACGATTATTGTCAGTGGAAGATAAAGATGCGATCGCTTGTTTAATTCCTGCTGCCATCGGTGTTCCTCCTAGGGGCTGCAAGCTTTTAATTCCCTGATTTAATTGTGCCTGATTAGTGCTTAAAGAAGTGATAATATTAACCGTTTCACCGAAGTTAATCACCCCTAACTGTTCTTTTGAGAAGTTGCGACGGTTAATAAAATTGATTGCCGCAGTTTTGACTTCTTCTAATTTGCCATCGTTCATACTACTTGATGAATCAATTAAAAGAATAACCGCTTTTTGCTCGGTTTTAGGTAGGGGAGGAAGTTCGGTTAAATGAAGAAACCATTCTCCTAAAATTAGAGCTATGATTAAACAGCCAATTCCTCCATATAAGGCAAATAATAAGGCTTTTTGATAATTTTGTTTGAGGGTTTGCAATAAATTTGGCATGGTCTTTAGTTTTTTAATAATTGAATTGGTTTTGAAAGGGAATAAAGTTGACGATATCGCTTACTTTTTATTTAGGAACTACCTCCCAAATAAAAGCCTAGCAAAAACATGATTAAGATGCCAATAATAAATAAGATAGACCAGGAAAAACCCGCAAATAAAACAAGACAAGCAGGGAAAGAAATCAGAGTTCCACCAACGAAAAAGATACCCACCAAAAGAAAGAGCGGTACTTTAATAGGATGGGTCATTAGTTGATAAAATTCACGAGAAAAACCTAATAAATGATTAAAAATCTGAGGCATTAACCTTTGAGAAAATTTTTTCCTAAGATGCTTTTCAGCATCAGAGTTTAGAGGATAAATCACTTGAAAGGTTTGGGGTTTATAAATTGCTTCAATCTGATAAGTCCATGCAATTAATTTGTTTTTCTTTTTTCTTCTTTCTGCCAGTTGATTGATCATAATAACCGTACAGGTTAGATCATGAGGAATCACTAAACAAGGATTTTTTTCTTTTAATAATGCTTGAAATTGCGGCAATTTTAAAGCATCATTATGACGGGTGTTAGAATTATCATACAAGTGGGGTTGTCCGATAGATTTTCGATCAAAAGGGTTGAAAGCTGGCTTGTTATTAGTATTAAACCATGCCAATAAATCCGTTAATTTTCCTAATCCTTGCGCTATAAAATAACGATATAATAATACTTCTTCTCTTTCGCTATTTATCCCTTTACTAATAACAGCAATAATTGACCAAGCCTCTTTTTTATTTTTAACTTCTCGACCGATTATAACAAATTTTTCTTTTTCAGGCAAGTTTTGAGGAAAGCAAGGAATTTTTAATAATTCCTCATCAATGGCTTGATAAACCACATCGGGAATCGGTTCTAAGGTACAATTCATAAAGTCTTCTTCGGTGTAATCTTCCACCCACCACAAAACTTGTGAAGATTGTACTTTAACTCCTGTACTAAATTCGTGAATCTCAATAATGCTCATGGTTTTTTGTCAAAAGTAAGGATTATTACTTAGAATATATGTACTAATAACAGCGATCACCCTAAAATGAGTCTCTATTCAATCTTTTATCGTAGGATCGGGGGGAAGTTATGCAGGGGAGAGGATGAAAATATGAATAACACAAAATACTGCAAAAAGTTCAAATGTTTTACCATAGGATAGGTTTAGTCTTGGACTGGTTAGCTCAATCTGCTTTAAGCTTTTAGCGAGCAACCGTAAACTATTTATAATTTTATGCCTAGATATGATCTCTATCACAATCAAGTTAAACAAGCTTTAATTAAGGAAGGTTGGCAAATTACGGATGATCCCTTTACTCTTGATTATAAAGGAATTCGTCTTTATGCTGATTTGGGAGCAGAAAGAATCTTTGCCGCACAAAAAGATTTAGAGAAAATCCTAGTAGAAATTAAAGTTTTTAATAGTCCCTCCTTGATGATAGAACTCGAAAAAGCCATTGGGCAATATAATGTTTATAGGAGTTTCCTGAAACGACTTGAACCACAGAGACGGCTGTATTTAGCTATTCCTGATGATGTTTATCAGGATTTCTTTTCTTTAGAACCGATTCAAGAAGTTATCAGTGATCAATTAGTTTTTTTAATCGTATTTAATCCAGAATTGGAGGTAATTAATCAGTGGATAAAGTAACACATTATCGTCAAGTTATCAAAGAAATTATTCATCAACATTCTCGCTATTCTCCCAGTCAAAAAGATTGCGATACTCTAGGTATTATAGATGAGGCTTCTGATAATTATTTATTAGTTGATGTGGGTTGGTATGACTCAAAAAGAACTCATTTCGTCATCTTACATTTACGAATTGTTGAGCAGAAAATTTATGTTGAATGGGATGGATTAGAATCGGGAGTAACAAGAATTTTGTTGGAAAAAGGAGTTCCCAAAGATGATATTATTTTAGGCTTTATTCGCCCTGAAAAACGAGATTTAATTGATTTTTCTCTGATCTAATTGATAATAATATCAAGTACAGATAAGTAGCTGGTTATAATTAAATTAAAAATGGATTTTAGGTTCGATCCCCCCTGTCCCCTTTGATAAGGGTGGTGTCTGACAACTTTTAACACCTACCTACTTAGGACGCAAAACACTTGCGCCCCACTATTAACGATTATAATTAATTAAAGTTTGCTGGACAATCTGAAACTTGATCAGTTAGTTTTAATTCCTCAGCAACTTTGCATTTTAGGGCTTTATAAGTTTTATCACTTTGACTGATAAAGCCTGTTTCTGTAATACTATTTTCTTTCTGAAACTTCTTGATTTTAGGAGTCCAAGCATCTTGATTATCAGCTTTATACGCATAAGTAAAACCAGCAGCAATATTTTTAATAATGGCAGCTTCAACATCTAATTTATCTTGCCCCATCTTAACAAATTCATCGCGTAAAGCATCAATCGCCTTAACCGTTGCATTCCAACTTGTTACAGGTGGTGGAGATGGAGAGGGAGATGGGGATACAGAAGAGGATGGAGAAGGTGATGGAGAGAAAGAGGGGGATGGGGGAACAATACTAACATCATTATTCGTCCATTTTCCTAAGCCAAAACCCCCTAAGACTAAAAGCGGACAAGCGCAAATTAAAGCCCAAATAGGAATACTAACCGATGCAGTGAGAAGCTCGGGAATCTCGTAGGCTGTATTTAAAATTATTCTTGCTGTTTTCTCTAATTTATTTAAACGTCTTTTGAGGTCTATTAGAGATTTATTCTCATGAATAATTTGAATAATTGTTGCTTTATTGTTCCGAGAAAATTGGCATTCTTTCCATAAAGAATTTGGAACATCACCCGTAGAAATTTGATAAAAAATAGCGGGTAAACGATAATCAGTCTCAACATTAAATTGAGCATTCTTCGGCTTATTTTGTGTGATAGTATAAAGAAGATCAGCTAGGGGAAGAAAGCGCTCATTTTTAGTGCTTTTACCATCTTTATACCAGATTAAATCAATGAAATAATCTTTTATTTCTTGCCATTCTTTTTGATTAAAAATGGTTAAATTTTCAGAAGCATAGGTAAGCTCATAACTGTTTCCTTTTAAAGCATTTTTTATATCTGCTGGGTAAGTAATAGAATAACGAGAACCTGTTTTCTGTTTGATATCTTCATCTAACTTTGTTTTAGCAGTTTTATAATTTCTGGCAATCTGTTTAATATCTGCCCATAAATTATTAATAAATTCTTGATAAGCTCCACCCCATAATCCCTTTTTATCTGTTACTAACCAAACGACACTTTCTAATAATTCAGGATGTTGAATTAGATGAAAAATTAGGTAATTAACACCCTGTTTTAGGTGGTTATCAATCGTTAATTTCTGTTGGTTTTTTCGTAATTGACTAAGATTGTTTTGTAAATTTCGACTAAATTCTTGAATAAGAGTATAGGCTTCACTGCCTATTTTTTTGCGATTCAACCATGTTAAAAAGTCAGGTAATCTTTTAGGAAAAATTAAAGAATATAGAAGATAAACACGAAGATAAATAGGAGGATAAGATGAATCATTAGTGATTTGATTAATATCTAAAATTGCAAAAATAGAGTTATTCCAAACATCATCTGTAAATTGTGAATCGATTAAAGCTTCTTCTATAATTTGAAAATTCTTTTTTGTGAACGAAGATTGATTAATCAACTCTTTGACAGCAACTTTAACATCATTTTCCTTTTCCTTGTCGATAAATTGAGAAATAGGATGCTTTCCTAGTAGTTTTTGTATATTTTGATCTACATTATTGTTACTAGGTGGTAGTGCAGGAGGAGTTGCTGCCGCAGCAGGATAAATAATGAGAAAATCATGGGGTTTTTTCAACCCTTCTACATCATAGGCCCACGAGACTAATTGGTTGAATTCTTTGGCTTTTTTTTCAGCTAATTGGTGAATCACTTTACTGGGAATTCTT
>MTBT01000279.1:0-13153 GCA_002282935.1 Microcystis sp. LSC13-02
TAATTTTTGATGCACATCGTAGGAAGCACTAGAAGCGGCAATTTCGACAATTAATTCCGGCGCGCCTTCTACATAATCATCTTGACTAATTGTCGATTGTCCTCCCTTTTCAATTCTTAATAGGGCATCCGGTTGGGGTTCGTTATCAATATCTAATCTCACGGTGGCATTATCACCCAATCTAACACCAGGAGTCGCCGCTTTATAGAGAGCTAACCATCCGATAATATTAGCATGAGGCTCGGCGTGACTTTCAAATCTGAGGGGAGATGCCATATAAACAATTCCTTCAATTAATTCCGCTTTTTTGAGATGGGGCATTGCTTGATAACGTCGTTCAAATTCCCATCGAGTTAATTTATCGCCGTTTTCTAGGGGAGGAATTGTTAAAGAAGCAGCCATTACTGGGGTAGTTATCATAAGTTCTCTCTTTTCACCCGTCTTCTTGTTAATCTTTGCCAGCTTTTAGATCACCAGTTTTTAGTCATCTTCCATTATTATAACATCGATAGGTAGGAGATGTTAGAGTAGTTTAACACACCCACAAACATCAATTAGAAGTCAATAAATAATCCATTAGTTTGAGCAAAGTCGTTTCTCCCATATTATAGAACGCTTGAGAGAAAACATTTCTCTGATTTTAAAATCTAGCTGTGATTGGCAGTTAATTTATTGACAAAATCTCGATGTTCTGCTGTTTCTAACCCCCGTTGCAAAATCACTAAAACTTTTCCTAAGTCGCCCATTAATAAAGCGTTTTTATCTAGCCATAAACCGGGGAAGATTTGGGAGCGTATTATGCAATTAATTCCGGCGCGCCTTCTACATAATCATCTTGACTAATTATCGATTGTCCTCCCTTGTCAATTCTTAATAGGGCATCCGGTTGGGGTTCGTTATCAATATCTAATCTCACGGTACAATTATCCCCTAATTGCAGATAGGGGGTAAAAGCTTTATAAAAACCCAACCATAACATAATATGCGCGTGGGGTTCACCATGTTGGGTAATTCTCAAGGGAGATGCCATATAAACAATTCCTTCAATTAATTCCGCTTTTTTGAGATGGGGCATCCCTTGATAACGTCGTTCAAATTCCCATCGAGTTAATTTATCGCCGTTTTCTAGGGGGGGAATTGTTAAAGAAGCAGCAATTACTGGAGTAGTTGTCATAAGTTTTCTCTTTTCAACCGTCTTCTTGTTAATCTTTGCCCGCTATCGGATCAGGCTTTTTTACTGATCTTCCATTATTATAACATCGGGTTCTTCGTTACTTGGTATGGTTCGATAGGGGGGCATAAATCGACTAAATCCTTATCTGGCAAGAGATTTAATTGATTAGTTCGCTCTACGCTAAATGCCTTTCTATATAAGGGTTCCATCCCTTATAACCCCCGTCCATTGCATAACACAAACCGAAGAGCCTAACATCGATCGGTAGGGTGTGTTAAAGTAGCTCAACACACCCACAAACATCAATTAGAAGTCAATAAATAATCCATTAATTTGATCAGAGTTGCTGCCCCCATTTTATCTACTCGATCAATGATATCATCTAGAGAAACAAAGGGCTTCTCCTTTAGAAAATTTCCAGTAACTGTTTTATTTATTCCCGCCTTTTTAAGCTGATTATCATCACAGGTATTCAAAAGCTCTAAAATCGACTTATAAGAAGGAGGAGGAGGAGGAATAATTTTTTCTTCCAGTCTTTTGATTTCTTTTTGGTACTCCTCTCGGATTGCTTGTAACTCGGTTTCTAATCGTTTTTCAAGATTACTCATCCTCAATTCTAGAGGATTATCTATTATTTTATCTGGACATAATAACTGCATTTGCTGTGAAGCGATATTCTCCGCTTCTTTATCAACTACAAAAGCGTTAATAGTTTCTAGGCTGAGTTCTTTTTCTTTAGCAATTAAACAGGCATAATACTCTAAATTTCCCTCAATAATCTGGAAGCGTTCAAAGCCAATTTTTTTGAGAATGACAGGACGAATTAAGCCCTTCATTGCTACAATAAGATTAGCTAAGTTTTGTAAATCTGTTTCTGGAAAATAAGAACGCTCTTTAGTAGCTACCACGTCCTGTAAATCAATTAGTAAGAAATCCCACATTTACTTAACTCCTATTTTAGCTAAAACTTCCAGTGCTAAGGCTTCAAATTCTGCTGCTGATACTCCCGCATCAGCTTGATGTTCCGCATAATCCATTATAGATTGGGGAGCAGGAATTTCTAAATCTCCCACGGTAACGTATTGATTTATACAGCGAGATAAAGGCATTCTTTCCGATATAGTCGATTCCATCAAGGGTAAACCATATTTGTCTGGAATCACTTGTTTTTGTTTAGGAAGTGTGTGTTTTAAGTATTGAGCGTTGGTAGAAATTTTGGAGGGTAAAACACCCAAAATTTTTAGGGGTTCTTTACCTAAATTTTCACGACTTTCGTTAATTGCTTCCTTGATAAAGTTTTTTACACTATTTAAACCTTGATTAGAAAATGGTTTAAGATCGGAAGGAATAATCAGATAGTCGGAAGCAATTAAACCAGCTTGAGCATAAAAATCTAAGGATGGCGGTGTGTCAATAATAACAAAGTCATAATTATCTCTAATTTTATCTAATTTTTTCGATAATCTTGTGTTAGAAGTTCCGTATCTGGTTAGGGTAGTTTGTTTTTCAATTAAGCTAATATGAGCGGGAATTACATCAATTTCTGGATGGTTAAATCCCTGAGATTTCCTAACAATACTTGGCACAAAAGTTATGTCTCCATCATTGAGTAAATGAAAGACATTTTTATCTTTTAAATCATCGTCATCATCGAATTGAAACTTAATTAAACCAACGGCAAAGGTACTATTAGCTTGAGCATCAATATCAATCAATAATACTCGCTTGCCTTTTTTACTCAAAGCTGCCGCTAGATTGGTAGCGACGGTGGTTTTACCAACACCACCTTTATGATGATAAATTGCGATGGTTTTCATGGGATTTCTGTTGTTGATTGTTGGAGAATTGAGCGGTTGAATACCTAAAGATAAGGTTTCGTAGCCAATCAGAGATTTTAACTGTTCTAAGTGAGAGGCAATTTCTAACCCAGAACATCTAAAAACTAAATAAATTTTATCGGGTTTCCTTTGATAAAGTAGAATCTCATCACCATTGGTTAATAATCCCCACTGCACTTTAAAGTAGTTGAGATAATAACCTAAACGGTGACGATGATTAATCAGCTTTTCTCTGGGGTTTTTAGCCTCGATAATTAGACAGTGAGAGGGGAAAAACTGCTTTTTGTTGATAGGTTTTTGAGCGGAAACAAGGAAATCTAAGCGTACTTTACCGAAGCTAACTTGTTGATACCAATGTTCGGCATTGTAGCCTAGTTTGGGGAGTAAATACTGGACGATTAATTTACTCTCCACTTCCCTTTCGTTATGACAATGGCTAGGATTGAAAGTCACACATTTGAGGAAATACTTAAGAACAACTTATTGTTAGTTTAAATGATGACAGCCCTTCTCGTCAAGGTGAAGCACAGACTAAATCCTTACTTAATCGGGTATTTCAGCTGCAAGAACGAACCCCATCTATCCCAGAAAAGCTACATATTGAGATGAATATCAGTCAATTTACGGGTTTATTGCAGTAGGATGTTTACCTAAAAAGCATCCTACTGACAGCTTCAATTAATTAATCTGCATAATTTTCTCGGCTACTTTCTGGGAAATAAAAGGTAAAATTGAGCGATTTTGACTGTTATCTTTTCCCTCGGTAAATACCACCAAGAGATAGGGAGTATGATGGGGAATTTCAATATAGGCTGCATCGTGACGCACTTGACTTGTCCAACCAGCTTTTGACCAAATTTGACTATTTTCTGGTAATCCTTGTCCGAGAAATCCTAAGATTTGTGTATCATCTCCTTGACTTGTCCAATCAGCAGGATTAAGACTACGTTTTAGTAAAGACATCATCATCTGGGAACGTTGGGAAGAAACAGCAATCCCCCCGACAATAGTATGAATTAAACGCGCCACTGCATTGCTAGTTAACATATTGCGATTCTCCATTAATTCCCCTAAAAAAGTGCGTTCACGTCCATAGGGACCATCAGACCAAGTTTTTTGATTAACGTTAATTGTCGCTAATTCTGGCCAATTTAGGGATTGAAAATAACGATTAACTATGTTGCGTTGTTGCTTCCAAGTTTCAAAGGGACCGGCGGCAATTTCTGGACCGCTAGTGGTTCCTGTAACCAGATCTACAACTAAACTGGTAGCATCATTACTAGAGTCAACAATCATGTCACGAATGGCGCGATTTAATTCGGTGCTTTCGGCAATCATTACCCCTTCTAACCACTCATGAATTGCTACTAGATAAAATAATTTCACTAAACTAGCAGGATAGGTTCTTTCTTGTCCGCGATAGCTAAATCCGCGGGGGGAATATTTCCAGAATTCTTCGTGGGAAATTGCTCCCCCCGTGTTGACGATAACGGGAGGATCATATACTATCCAAGTTAGGGCAATTTGTTCTTGAGCTAATTGGGGAAATTCTCGCCAAGTTGTTTCTAAAATATCTGTACCGAACTGTTGGAGGTGATCTTCAGTATGAAAAAAGTTCATAGGTGTGCTGCAAAGTCAAGAGTTAGAAGGTGGATAAATTCTTGAGTCGGCAATTCTCATTTTACGGTAAAATTTACCGATAATTAATTATTTGAACGCTTCTGAGTTTAATGTTTATATCTACCGATGAGGTTCATCTCTATTTTATCAGTCTCGATCCCTCTGGGGACAGACTAGAAAAACTGGCTTCTTTGCTCTCGGAAGATGAAATAATTAGAGCTAATCGTTACCATTTTCCCGAACACAAGCGGCGTTTTTTGGTGGGTAGGGGATGTTTAAGGGAGATTTTAGGGTCATATTTGGCGATAAGTCCCGAAAAAATCGAGTTTATCTACAGTGAACGGGGAAAACCGAGTATTAACTACCAATTACAGTTTAATCTCTCCCATTCCGAAGAGATGGCAATCTGTGGCTTGACTTTAACCAGTCGCATCGGGGTAGATTTAGAGAAAATGCGGGCCATGAAAGATTTAAATAGCTTGACAAAAAGGTTTTTTTGTGCTAGGGAACATGAGCTTGTTGAAAAGTCCGCCGAGAAGGAAAAGCTATTTTTTCAGTTATGGACGGCAAAAGAGGCTTATTTAAAGGCACTGGGAACGGGAATTAGCGGGGGACTCGATCGAGTGGAAGTAGGCCTCAATCCCTTAAAATTAGACAATGTGGCGGGGGAATGGCAATTATGGACAGGAGAAATCGGCGATAATTATCGAGCGACGGTGGTTATCGAAGGTAGCGATCGAGTGATTAAAACCTTTGGCCTTTCTGATCTATGATTAATTGGGGAGTTAATTGCCTTCAGGTGTCCTTAATTATTACTTAATCTTGTTTTCTCTATGCGAATTGCTCTTTTTACAGAAACTTTCTTACCGAAAATCGATGGAATTGTCACCCGTCTTAAACATACCGTTGACCACCTACAAAGATTAGGTCATCAGGTATTAGTTTTCTCTCCCGATGGCGGTTTAAAAGAGTACAAAGGTGCTAAGATTCATGGAGTTACAGGGATTCCCCTACCCCTATATCCGGAATTAAAAATGGCTTTTCCCCGGCCTTCAGTCGGTCAAGCTTTAGAGAGGTTCAAACCCGATATTATTCATGTGGTTAACCCCGCTATTTTAGGGGTGGGAGGCATTTATTTTGCCAAAACTATGAACATTCCCCTCGTCGCTTCCTATCATACCCATCTCCCCCAATACCTACAACACTACGGGTTAGGTTCCCTAGAAGGATTACTCTGGGAATTATTAAAATTGGCCCACAATCAAGCAAGTTTAAATCTCTGTACTTCCACTGCTATGGTGCAAGAATTATCTAGTCGTGGCATTGAAAAGGTAGAGCTTTGGCAAAGGGGAGTCGATACGGAATTATTTCAACCTCATTTAAAATCCCCGGCTATGAGACTGAAATTATCCCAAAATAACCCCGATAGTCCTCTCTTATTATATGTTGGTCGAGTCTCGGCCGAAAAAGAAATCGATCGCATTAAACCAGTATTAGAAGCGATTCCCGAAGCAAGATTTGCCATTGTGGGAGATGGTCCCCATCGGGAAGCTTTAACAAGTCATTTTGCCGACACAAATACCCATTTTGTCGGTTATTTACAGGGGTTAGAATTAGCCTCCGCTTTTGCTTCCGCAGATGCTTTTCTTTTTCCCTCACGCACAGAAACCCTCGGTTTGGTACTTTTAGAATCCATGGCTGCCGGTTGTCCGGTGGTGGCGGCAAATTCGGGGGGAATTCCCGATATTGTCACCGATGGAGTTAATGGTCATCTCTTCGATCCTAGGGATGAGAAGGGTTTAATTACTGCCACCCAAAGATTACTAACCGCCAAGGCAGAAAGAGAGGAATTACGACGAAATGCGCGTCTAGAAGCGGAAAAATGGGCATGGCAAGCGGCCAGCAAACAATTATTAAATTACTATCACCGGGTTTTGAATAATAATTCTGTGGCTTTTGCCGCTTAATTGTTGTCAAAATGCTCGAATTTAATTGCAAAAACCTTGACCTATTGTAACTTTTATGGCCAGCGCACCCAGTACCACCTTAGATAAGTCCACCCAAGTTGTCAAAAAGACTTATCCCAACTATAAAGTTATTGTTCTCAACGATGACTTTAACACCTTCGATCATGTGGCCAATTGTTTAATTAAATATATCCCAGATATGACTACCGATCGAGCTTGGGAATTAACTAATCAAGTTCACTACCAAGGACAAGCAATTGTCTGGACAGGTCCCCAAGAACAAGCGGAACTTTATCACCAACAATTGCGACGGGAAGGATTAACTATGGCTCCTCTAGAGGCCGCATAATTATGAATAATGGTCGCTTAGTTTGGAATCATTCTACTCATATTCCGGGGTTGATTGCGGTATTAGAAAAGTTAATTACCTATCAAGGAATCACCACTGTCACCCCGGGGGTACTTTCTCGCTCAAAAGGTCATTGTCCGCGGTTACAATTGCGGATATCAGTGCCAATTCTTGGTGGTTTTAAGGTGATTGCGAGGACAGGAAAAAGTGTGCAGGAAGTCTTTGTTATCACCGATTTAAACCAAGCGGATTTAGAAATGGCTATCCAAGCTTGTTTAGGAAAATAACTGTCGTGGGTGCGTTGTTGAAAGGCTGCTGGTTACTAATCATTGTTTTTCTGTTTTTCTGTGTACATTCTCTCCCTAGTTTGGCAGTAGTGGATAGAGTTCCTTTAACAGTAACTTTATTGCAGGAACGTTTAAGCGCACCCGTCCTTAAAGAAGGGATGACTACCATTGATTTAGCCAATTTAGTTATCGATATCCGCGATGAAAATAAGGAACTCCAGGAACAATTTTATCAACAGATTCAAGGTCAAATTAATCGCGCTAAACAACCCCTAGGTTTAGATTTTAGTAATTCCTTAATTCAAGGCAATTTTATCGCTTCCCGTCTGGGTTTACCGACTCCTTTAACAAAAGTAGCTCTCGCTACCTTATTATCACCCACGGAAGAACAGTTATTACAACAGGACGAAAATTTTTTATTCGATAGCGATGAACCGGTTTTTAATGTCACAGTATTTCGCGGACCTGTGAAGTTGTCCGGAACCGTATTTATGGGAGAAGTGGACTTTTCTAAGACTTTTTTTCTGCAAATTGTCGAAGCAATGGAAGCAAAATTTAGTCGTGAAAGTAATTGGGTAGAATCTCGTTTTGCTAGGGTAGCGAAATTTACCAAAGCCACTTTTATGGGAGATGTAAATTTTAGTCAAAGTCAATTTTTAAATAAAGCTATCTTTCGCACGGCACATTTTAAAAGTATTACCAACTTCCATCGCAGTCATTTTACTGCCGAAGCTTATTTTGATCAAACTAAATACGATAAAACCGCAGATTTTACCCGTACTTTCTGGGAAAAAGAAGCCAATTTTTCCCAAAGTCAATGGCGAGATCGTCCGCTATTTTCTAAGAGTAGATTTTTAAGTTTATTAACCTTTAGAAATGCCACTCTTGAAAAATCGGGTGCTTTCCGATCTAGTTATTTTAATGGTGTGGTTAGTTTTCAAGATCTGAAACTTTTAGATCAGGTAGATTTTAGTAATTCCACTTTTACTAAAAATAGTTATTTGAGTGTATCGGGATTAGCTTTTGATTCCGATAAAGCGAAAATACTAGGAGATAGAGGAGTAATTGGTCAAGCAATTTATTTACCAACCTTAACAGGAAATGAAACAGTTTTAAGAAATTTAGTTCGTAATTTCCGCTCCCTAGAACAAATTGCCGATGCCAATCAAATTGAATACAAAACCGAAAAATTGCGATTTCAACAGTTAAAACAAAAACTGAATAATATCTCAATTATTCGCCTAATTAACCTCACTTGGTTAGCTGATTTTCTGCATACTTCTTTCCTTGCTTTACTATTACTCTTAAGTCAAGATGGTACAAATTTTAGTTTAGTTTTCGGTACAGGAATCATAATTTTTGCCTATTTTGGCTGTTTATTTTGGTTAATTGATCGCGTGCGTCGTCTCACTCCTAAACCGGTAATTCCTAATCGTTATGAAATTCTTTGTATGGTAACTAGCTATAGTATTCTCACCCTTTCAGGTGTGTTTAATATCCTGCAATCTGCCAGTCGTCCCCTACTAACTTTAACAGCCATTGCCCTAATTCTTGTCCCCTTACCCCTAATTTTAATTATCGAACTTTATCGTCGGGGACGCTATCACGATTTAATGGATAGTTCCTATTTCCTGCAAGATGGTAGTATGCGACAATTACGCTTATTAATCACCCGTTTACCCGTGGTTCCTGAATTTCCCCTCTTTCGCGATCGTTATACTCCTATTCCTTGGCAAAAGCGTTGGAATTGGTTAAATTATTACGATTTAAGTCTCAATAATTTGCTAAAATTAGGCTTTAATGATTGGCGAGTTCGCGATCAAGAATTACCCCCTATCATTTCTTTTTTAGTTTGGTATCAATGGGGTATCGGTATCTTTTATATCACTCTCCTCCTCTGGACTCTTTCGCGCACGATTCCGGGGTTAAATCTCTTGATTTATTTTAAATAAACTGTAAAAATTTAAATACAGCAGTTATCTTTTCGTTTTGGGAAGCAGAAATATGAGTGGAAAAATGACCCTTACTTTGAACCGTGATACCTACGGAAGGTTACTAGCTGAGTATCTACCAAAAGTAAGAGAAACCGATGCAGAAAACGAACAGGCTATTACCCTAGCTGCGGCCTTATCTCATCGAGAAAATCGCAGTCTATAAGAAACCACTTTGTTAAATTTACTCTTGACTTTAATCGAAAAATACGAACAAGAGAATTATCCCATTGAAGAATCAGAACCCCATTCAATACTTTGGGAACTCATGGAAGCTAACAACTTACAAGAAAAAGATTTATCAGATATACTAGGTTCAAAAACAATAGTTTCTGATATTCTTATTGGCAAACAAATAATAACAGAAAAACAAGCTGTAAAGTTAGGACAGTTTTTTCACGTTGACTCAAGTACCCTAGTTACGAACTCGACCCATTTGGTCGATTTTTGCTTAACAATTGAGATGGCAAATTCTCCTCAAATATGCCTGAATCGTGGGTAAGCAACTCACATAAAGTTAATTTTGTCAAGGATGGTTAAGATGCGCTTACCCTGCTAAAACCCCAAAACCCAACACCCGACCCCCTAATTTAATGATTTAATAAAACCGACCACTGCTGCAGGAGATAAAAACTATGTGTATTCTGGGTTTTGATCCGGGTAAGGATAAATGTGGGATCGCAGTCAGATCATCGACGGGGAAAATTTATACCCATGAGGTGATAGCATCGTCACAAGCGATCGAGCGTTTAGCCAGTCTCTGTCAACAATATCCGATCGAATTACTGGTGATGGGGAATCAAACCACCTCGAAAAGTTGGCACCAAAAAATTGCCGCTCGTGTCACTATCCCGATTACTCTAGTGGATGAACGCAATAGTACCCTAGAAGCGCGCGATCGCTATTGGCAAATGTTCCCCCCCAAAGGATTACAGAAACTCATCCCCCAAGGTATGCGTCTTCCCGATCGCCCCATTGATGATATAGTGGCGATTCTGCTGATCGAACGTCATTTACAGTCCAAATAATGTCACACTACAAAATAGACACAGCAAGGTGGATTGACGATGCTCCTAAGTAAAGGTTTTGAAGTAGAAATGTACACCGGAACAGCAGCCGGAGAAATTATCGGTTTATCCGATCGCATTGTCAAGGATTTAGATGGTTTTGTCCGGGAACCGGATAGTCGTAACGTAGAATATACCACGGCTCCCATGACTAACTATGACCGTCTTTTATGCGCTACTTTAAAACCTCGTCTCGCTCTACGGCCATATTTGCGTCGTTTAGGCGATTATACCCTAATCCCTGGCAGTACCCTCTCCTTGGGCGATAGTCAACATTTTTATCGCAGTGACCCTCAAAATCCCTATCATGACTATATTGAACAGACCTACGGCACTAATGTAGTCACGGCCAGTATTCATATTAACGTCGGTATTAGCGATTATGAGGATTTAATGCGTGCCTGTCGCTTAATTCGCCTAGAAGCTCCTTTATACTTGGCTTTAAGTGCTTCCTCTCCTTTTCTCGATGGTAAAATCACTGGTTCCCATTCCCGTCGTTGGCAAGTTTTCCCCCAAACTCCCGCTTATGTTCCCCTCTTTGAAAGTCATAAACATTTTGTCACTTGGACCGAGGAACAATTAAAAATCGGTACGATGCAGAATGTTCGTCATCTCTGGGTCTCAGTACGTCCTAACGGTAGCAATCGTCCCTATAATCTCAATCGTCTAGAATTGCGAATTTGTGACCTGATTGCTAATCCTATTAGTTTATTAGCAGTTATGGCTTTTTTAGAGGCCCGTTTAATTCAACTTTTACACGATCCCCAATTAGACCCTTTAATTTTAAGTCAATTACCCAGCAGCAATCGCGGCGAGGATTTATTAACTTTAACTCAAGAAAACGAACAGGCTGCCGCGCGTTTTAGTCTTGATGCCACCCTAAGACATTGGTACGATGGCCGGGAAATCTTAGCTAGGGATTGGATTAAAGACCTCTATGTTCAAGTTTATCCTACCGCTAAAGAAAAGGGTTTTAGTTGTTTCCTCTCCCCCCTACAAAAAATCCTCCGCGAAGGTAACACTGCACAACAATGGTTAAAACAATACGACCAAGGTATGGGTGTTAAAACTATTATCAAAAAGGCGATTATTACCCTAGAAAAAGAGGAACGAGAGTTAGAACATAAATTATGTCAGCATATTCTAGTCGCCTAAATAATTATTTTAAGGCCATGGTAATTAAACCCTGTTGACCGAGAAGAATTTCCCGCAGCAGCGTACAAATTCCCACCCAGATAATCGGAGAAATATCAACTCCTCCCAAGGGTGGTATGAGTTGACGCACGGGGATTAAAAAAGGTTCCGTTGGCCAAGCAATAATATTAAAGGGAAAGCTATTTAAATCTACCTGTGGATTCCAGGTTAAAACGATCCGTAAGATAAACAAAAGGGTCATCAACCCTAAGATAATTCCCAATGTCCAAATCAATGCGATCGCTATGTCCATAGTCCCTAAATTAAGTTTTTTTACTAATTGCCTCTGTCTTAATATAGCAGTTTCGGTTCTATCTTGAAATAATTAGGGTCTGCTGAATAATGGTAAAACCCTTTTAAAATAAAGCTTTTGACCTGTTAAAGTCCGATGTTAGTGCAAGAAAATAGGATAGGGCAACAAAGCCTGAAACTCCTGACTCCTGACTCCTGACTCCTGACTCCTACCCCCACCGAAAAACTTTTTCAGCAGACCCTAATTATGTTTAAACTATTAGCCCGCCTAGGAACAACCCTAATCAGTACCCTATTTGTGATATCCTTTAAAGTGCAATGTTTATAGGCTGAGGGGGCAG
The DNA here is from genome assembly GCA_002282935.1 of Microcystis sp. LSC13-02. Classification (GTDB taxonomy): domain Bacteria; phylum Cyanobacteriota; class Cyanobacteriia; order Cyanobacteriales; family Microcystaceae; genus Microcystis. The sequence continues at coordinate 12,081 of MTBT01000279.1, forward strand.
TTTCTCTAAGTTGTAGGGGTTCGCTGCCTAACGGTCAAGTTGAGCCGCTACCGATTTCCTTTGTTTAAACACATCATTCTTGGGGAATCGGCTCCAAAGCCTTGTTAGACTGTTTTTGATGTTGCAGTGATACTAATTTTCTGCCACTCGTAGCTTGTCTTTTCTGCCAGTCGGCAAATATCGCTTTGAAATCATAATTAAAAGATTTAGCATGCTCTTCTCTTATTCTGTGCAATTCTTCAAGAATTTCATCTTCCCACATACAATTTACTCTCCCATTAATTCATAAGGTGTACAAATGGTCGGCAATTTATAGCCAAAATCACGGCAGATTTCCCTAAGCTTTTTTTGGATTTGAGCGTTAGCAATATGTTTACAGTTCCATGTTAGCAAGTAATCTAATCCATGAACGGTGGCTGCGGCAATGTGAATAGCATCATCAGAGGCCTTGGCGGGAAGATTACTTCTAGTGAGGAATTGCATTCCCAAGTCTTCTATAGTGTCAGTAAGCTCAAGCACAGAAAGATTTTGCAGAATCTCTAGTCTCTTGCTTGCCATTTCCGTATCGCCCTGTCCCGCTTCATCTAAGACAACTTGCGAGATGTAAAGGGCAAATTGACTACGGCGAGTTTCCCACCATCTTCTGGTTATTTCCAAATTTGCCATGAAGATCAAGTTGTTGCTTGGTCTAACGGCTAGATAGCCAATAACACTGGTTTCAATATAGACGGTTTCGCTCACGACAATAACAGAAAATCTCTCTGCTCCCTATCCTACCAGATTTAATCTTGTTTCCGAGGTTGTTGGCTTTCACTTCGTTCAACCCAACCTACCAGATCTATTAAGAAATCTATTTTGAGGTCAAATCGCTGGAATAACCATTTCATCAAGTGTTGGGGGATCGCCGTCTCCGAGAGTGACAAAAGAGGGATAGATATTGGGCTGCTGCATAACGCTTGCAATCAGCGGACGCAGATAACCTTTTTGACATCCTCGCCGCCCTAAAAGTGCGGCGATTCCTAAACCTCACGATTTAAGTTTCTGCTTCAACCACCGTTGCATACCACGGTTAA
>MTBT01000279.1:13197-17552 GCA_002282935.1 Microcystis sp. LSC13-02
CCGCCCACTTGGTTTTCGAGACGGTCTTTTTAATTCTAACGTAAAGCCAACCTAGAACGGCGGGGTTTCCCACCCAAAATTTTCGATGACTCAACCGACCAGCTTGTACGTTCCGGTGCAGCGCTGTTGTTAGGTAGCGATTGCACTGCTGTTTTTAGCGGAGCGGAAGAAATCTTACCTGACCTTCCCACTCTCCCTCAAGACTACACTCAGCAATCAAGAGAATCTCTTCAATTGCTAACCCTACTGGGACACGACGACTAACTTCAAACAACCCAGGCATGAATAAACCTGATTCAAGACGTTCGTAAGCAAAAGTCGTCAAGGTAGCAACATCATGGGTGAGAACAATACGTCCTTCTTGCGCCGCCCACGCCAAAACAGCGGGGTCATCGACTCCTGACAATCCCACATCTTGAACCCGCACAACGTCTATCTGTGAATTTTGACGAAGAATGCCTCGGACAATCTGGTGATTAAAATTTTCGTCAGCAAGAAACCGAATCATAATGGTTTAAACGTTTTGGATTCTCCTTGCCAACAATCGTTCACGGATTCCAATTGGATTAAAATGCTGTTCAACTTCCTGCCGATTTTTTTCTGACTGACGTTGACGTTCTGCAAGGTATGCATGAACTTCATCTCGGTGTCTGAGGTAGTAACCAATTGCTAAGTAGACATCCGGTAGTTGTAGAGATGGATACTGCTCTCCTATTTCTTCTGGTGTACACCCTTCAAGAAAAGCAGTCACAACTGTATCCAAGGTAACGCGAGTGTTAGCAACTCGTACAACGCCCTGAGAATCAGTAACTAATGGTGCTTTTTCAACAGCTATTGTTATTGTCATCGGTCATATACCTAATTTTCAAGTTTAGTCTTTCGCCATATCGCTACCAATTAGCCCTACTAACCAATTAGCCCTACTAATAGCACTACTGATACCCCACCCCAAATAAGAGCCAGCAACCACCAGTTCCCCAACACTAAACTTGCATACCAAGGCATTATAGCTAACGTAGCTGGGAGCATCAAAATAGAGATTGCTCCCATCGATACTCCCCACTCATCAAAGACAATTCTGACACTCCATATATAACCAACGATCATGCATCCAAATCCAACTAAAGCTCCCAAGCCCCCTACTGCTGTCACTGCTCCGTTTTTTCCTTTTCTTGCCCTGTTGCTCACCGCTAGATTCAAATTACCTAACGGTTGAATTCACCGGACGGCTATTCACTGTGCATTATAACAAAAAGCGTATTTCTTCGTTCCGGTGCAATGAAATGTTAGACTGGAGTGAGCAATCCGTAGCCCATCCCCAAAGTATAAACTATGTCTACTGCTACTGATATAGGCACATTAGTCACCCGTTTCCCAGATATTGGTAATGGTCGCCCAGTCATTACAGGGACAGGAACCTCTGTTCGTCGAGTAGTTGTTTTATACAAGCAAGGTGCAAGTGCGGAGGAAATTGCTCGTCGTATGAGCCATCTAAGCCTTGCCCAAGTTTATGCTGCTTTGGCTTATTATCATGCTAATCGCGATGAGATTGAAGCAGATTTGGCTGAAGAGGACTCTGAATACTGGAAGCTCGCAGCATTGCACAGCAAGAGGGTTTAACGAATTTTAGATGAGCAAGATACTTTTGTACGTTGACGAGGACTCAATGGATGAGGACTTTGTACAAGCTTTGAGATCTCGCAATGTGGATGTACTGACAGTTGCGGATGTAGGAATGCTCCATCGATCAGATGAAGAACAAATAGATTGGGCAAGACAAAACGGTCGGGTTGTTTTTAGTTTCAACACAAGAGACTTTTATCGATTGCATACTACTATCATTGAACAAGGTTTATCTCATGCAGGAATTATCCTGGCTCCGCAGCAAAGATACGGGATTGGCGACTTGATGCGCGGAGTATTGAAACTGATAAACACTAAGTCGTCAGAGGAAATGCAGGGACAACTAGAATTTCTGAGTAACTGGATTTCGTGAGAAGGTGGGCAACTGGGAGATACCTACCTTACTGCTATTTTTTACAGGTGCAGGTACCATTTTCCTTGACACATCTGTACCCTTCCTCACAACAGATACATCTAGTACCATCAGCACCCGTACATTCGTCACAGCTAGATGGATTTATTTTAAGGTTGGCATTACCTACTTCAGATAAGCCAACGATGATATTGTGAATTTTGACCATCTGGATTTTAGTGCCAAAATTTAGTGGCACGCGATAACGCTTCTGCCCTATAAACCCTTCCTGAAGCATTTCCTCCTTTGTCCATTCATATAATTCACCAACGCCTTTTCTCGGTATTAAGTAATAGAACCCTCGATCGCTGAAATTTGGATACAACCTGAAAAGGGACTGATCTTCATCAATGCCTACATCACCATTGATGTATATCGTGTCTGTTGAGTCTCCTGCCAAGCTTCTTGACAGAGCATCTGCTAATTCCATGTGCTTTGTCTCCTTTAATAAAATCCGTCTAACGATTGAACTCACCCGCCGTCATGGACTTTGGATGATAACAGTAGTTTAGCATACGGTCGGGTGCAGTGATTTGTTATAATTTTCTGCCTTCTATAATTTTGTTGTGTAATCTTTCTGAATTATAAATAAATGCCAGAAAACTCCAAATGTTTTCTCTAATTTATGTCTGTGTTGAATATTATGATTTTGAAGATACTCAAGAATATTCTCTACATTTCCGAAAGAAGCCCAAGGCAAAAGTGCTACTCCTTGATGTGCAAGTTTCGAGCGGACATCCGACAAAAAATTGAGAGCTAGGTTGTCTACGCTGTCAGTAACATTTTTCCATCGTTTTGGATCTATTGGAAGGTTAGCTAGAATCAGATCAAATTCATCATCAATTTTGTTGAACAAATCAGTCTGAACCAAAGTTATTTTGGATTCCAATCCGTAAGCTGCAACATTTTTCCTGGCGTTGTCTATTGCCCTTGAATCAATATCAGTAGCAACAACATTATTTGCACCCTTCAGCGCACTTAATACAGCTAATACACCACAACCAGTTCCAATATCTAATACTTTTTTCCCTTCCAAGCTTTGTGGCATAAAGCGGGATACCATGCTTGACGAATTAGTGAGTCTAGTGTCAGGAGAAAACACAAGGCTATCTACCCAAAATTCTCTACCTTCAAATTGTATAGAGGTGGATTCCCTCTCACTATTTTGAGAATTCCACCATTCAGAATATTGATCATGCAATCTTGGAGGAGTATAAACTCCGTGCAAGGTAATGATGTTAACAATTTGCTCTTTTAATTCTTTTTTTAAATGATTGCTTTGTTGAATGTATATTTCGTCGCTCGAATTTTCGCCAACATTGAAATCAATAGGATAGCGCCTATGCCTAACATCAAAGAAATCCTGAATTGCTGATCCATAATGTGAATTACTGACGATAATTAACCTTGAATCTCCAATAGCCTTTAATGAATAGCCAAGTTCAAACGCCACATTCTGATTAACAATTTGCTTTGATTTCCTTGTTCCAACATCAGTAGTAGCAACAGGAGTTAAATCAAAAACTACTATATCTAATGTGGAAAGTCTTCTAAGGATAGTATCAGGTATATCCGGAAAACCAGATTCTCCTATAGCAGAATCAAATAGACTCAACTTATATTGAAAACTTGAATCATTATCGAGTTCCTCAGCTATCTTTTTCAGAGCGTCATATATAAAATCCTTACAGTACTTCAAATCTCTATCGGATTGCCAACCAAAGAATAATTTTATATTTTTTTTAGTAGTCATCTTTTAACCCTCTGTAGCCTCTTGAAATTATAACTAGATAATATACAGAAACTTTCCTTAATGTTACGCTAAATACGCACTTTTTCAAGAATCTTTCCGTATATCACGCCCAAAAGCGTGTTAGCCAGACTAGCGTACTGTAAACAGCACTAATTGTTGTCGTTTTTTAGGGGTGATCGGCAACATTACTGTCATTTTACCCCTAGTTTTCTCTCTTGGCTCAGTCTGTAACCAATCTTTTACCGAAAAATTGGGTTTAAAGCCTCGCCCTTTTAGGGCGACTTTATATGATGTATGATATTAAGAATAGCGGGCAGGGTAAGCAACCGCTTAAAAAACCCAGTCATCGCAGGATGAACGCACCTTGAAAACTAGAGTTATGGGGTTCTATAGGGGAATGCTCCTATAGGTAAAAGCTCTAAGCGTCAAGTACCAGAGAAACCAATTATTTTAGAGGTTTTGAACTGTATCGTGGGGCACACGAAAACAGGCTTCTGTAAGGTCGCGAAAGTCTGAGGAGAGAACCACCTCTGGGTTGGATTTCGCCAGGAATCTAATTCAAGTGGA
>MTBT01000280.1 GCA_002282935.1 Microcystis sp. LSC13-02
TAGAGAGGCTTGTAGTTAGCCCTGTACGGGTCAAAGCGTACAAAGCTGATTCAAAGTGCGACGTTTGCGTACAGAATTAGTAACTATGACTACAGCGTTTCTCCTAAAGATGAAGCGTAACCTAGATCAGTGATCAGTGTCAGCTTTTTTCTCCCTTCTCCCCTCTCCCTGCTCCCCAACTCCCACTCTGCAATAACTACTGGCAGCCAGAAATACGTTGGGTTCTTATCATACTTTGTGCTTTTTGTCAAAAAAACTTTTTCTTTGCAATAAAACTACACAAAAAAAAGATCATCGTTGCCAGTGAAATTGACTAATTTACCCGTCTTAATTAGGATCACCTTCTAGGTGTGGCAAGGGTTTCAACCATTGCTGCCTAAAAAAGCACAAAACAACCCACTATGAAATTCTATCAAATCGCTGTAACTATTGCAACATCGTTGTTAAATAAAAATCTTTCTCAATTAATTTTTAAGAATTTATAAATATTGCGGAATGTTAATTTAAATATTCTCAAGTGTTTGGAGTTAATAGATAATTTTTGCTTATCTTTGGCGAACATTGGGTTAGGAGTCAGTATTCTCCGAGTCAGCTTTTTTCTCCCTTCTCCCTTCTCCCTTCTCACCTCTCCCTGCTCCAGAAAAATATTAAGTTTTGTTAAGAAGTTAGTGACAAAAGACCAGCTTTAATCTCTATTATCGTAGTAAGTGGCTTTTGACCCGAATCAAGCCGGTCAAGATAAATAGTAACTTTTGCCCATCATCAAACAACGATTGTCAGTCTAACTAAAACAGTCGCTGTGGCGATGCCCTCGTGATCAATTCCTATGTCAACCCTGGTTATTGTCGAATCCCCCACCAAAGCTCGGACGATCAGTAATTATCTGCCTAGCGGCTATCGAGTCCAAGCCTCCATGGGCCACATCCGCGATCTGCCCGCCTCCGCCGAAGAAATTCCCCCCGCCCACAAAGACAAATCCTGGGCCAATTTAGGCGTGGATGTGGAGAACGATTTCGATCCCCTCTACGTCGTCCCCAAAACTAAAAGTAAAGTCGTCAAAGAATTAAAAGAAGCCCTCAAAGGAGCCAGCGAATTGATCCTCGCCACCGACGAAGATCGGGAAGGCGAAAGCATCAGTTGGCATCTCTTGCAGGTACTCAACCCGAAAGTTCCCACCAAAAGGATGGTATTTCACGAAATCACCAAAGAGGCAATCCAAGCCGCCCTAAAAAATTGTCGCTCCATCGACGAAAATTTAGTTCACGCCCAAGAAACCCGCCGCATACTCGATCGCCTCTACGGTTATACCCTCTCCCCCCTACTCTGGAAAAAAATCTCCAAAGGGTTATCCGCCGGCCGGGTGCAATCGGTAGCCGTGCGTCTGCTAGTGCAACGGGAACGGGAAAGACGAGCCTTTAAAACCGCCAATTATTGGGACCTAAAAGCCACCCTCGAAAAGGACAAAAATCAATTCGACTCGAAATTAGTGACCTTAAACGGTCAAAAAGTGGCAAATGGGAGCGATTTCGATGCCGACACTGGCAGACTGATACCCGGTCGCCAAGTCACCCTCTTAGATCAAGCCACCGCCACCGCCTTAAAAGAACGCATCCAAGACAAAATCTGGCGAGTTAGCAACACAGAAGAAAAACCCACCCTTCGCAAACCTTCCCCCCCCTTCACCACCTCCACCCTACAGCAGGAAGCTAACCGGAAACTGGGCATATCAGCCCGGGACACCATGCGAATCGCCCAAAATCTCTACGAACAGGGCTACATCACCTATATGCGAACCGATTCGGTGCATCTTTCCGATCAGGCCATCACCGCCGCTCGCAATTGTGTAGAACAAATGTATGGTAAAAATTATCTCAGTCCCCAACCCCGGCAGTACACCACCAAAAGCAAAGGCGCACAGGAGGCCCACGAAGCCATCCGGCCCGCCGGTAGTAGCTTTCGCCTGCCCCGGGAAACTGGCCTGAGCGGACTAGAATTCGCCCTCTACGACCTAATCTGGAAACGTACCGTCGCCTCACAGATGGCCGATGCCCGTATTACCCAGATCGCCGTTAATATTCAGGTAGAAAATGCCGGATTTCGCTCCTCCGGTAAAAGAATCGACTTCCCCGGCTTTTTCCGCGCCTATGTGGAAGGTTCCGACGATCCCGAAGCCGCCATCGACGACCAAGAAATAATCTTACCCGCCCTCAGCGTCGGTGATACCCCCAATTGTCGGAAACTAGAGGCGATTAGCCACGATACCCAACCCCCCGCCCGTTATAGCGAAGCCTCACTGGTAAAAACCCTCGAAAGTGAAGGAATCGGGCGACCCAGCACCTACGCCACCATTCTCGGCACAATTATCGATCGCGGTTATGCCCAAATGCGGAATAAAACCTTGATTCCCACCTTTACCGCTTTTGCCGTGGTTAGTTTGCTAGAAAATCATTTCCCTGACCTGGTAGATCCCAAATTTACCTCGAAAATGGAGGAAACCCTCGACGATATCGCCACCGGTTCCGCTCAATGGTTGCCCTATCTCGATCGCTTCTATCGCGGCGAAAAGGGGCTAGAAAGCCAAGTCAAAGAGCGCGAGAGTCAAATTAACTCTAGCACCGCCAAATCGGTGATTTTAGAGGATTTACAGGCAACTATCAAGATCGGCAAATACGGTCCCTATCTGGAAGTCTCCCGAGGCGATGAAATCCTCACCGCTTCCATCCCGGCCGATTTAACCCCAGCGGATCTGAACCCGGAACAGGTGGAAACCCTGCTGCGACAGAAAACCGAGGGTCCCGATAAAATAGGTCTTCATCCCGAGACTGGAGAGCCGATTTATCTGCTGGTGGGTAGTTACGGACCCTACGTCCAGTTAGGAGATGTCAGCGATGACAACCCCAAACCGAAACGCGCCTCCCTACCCAAAGGAGTCAAACCAGAGGATGTCACCCTCCCACAAGCGGTGGGTTTATTGGCACTGCCGCGACTACTGGGAACCCATCCCCTCACCGGAGGCAAAATTAAAGCCAGTTTAGGTCGTTTTGGCCCCTATGTGGTTCAGGAACAGGGCAAGGAAAAAGAATATCGTTCCCTGAAAGCCGGGGATGATATCTTAACTATAACCCTCGATCGAGCTTTGGCTTTATTAGCTGAACCGAAAAAAACTCGCGGCGCTCGTGGTTCTACCAAACCAGCTTTAAAAGAATTGGGTAAACATCCCGACGATGGGGAATTGGTGGGATTGTACGAAGGTCCCTACGGAGTTTATATCAAGCACGGTAAAACTAACGCCAAGATGCCGGAGGGAGAAACGGCTGAAACCCTGACTCTAGAGCAAGCTTTAGCGGCACTAGCGGCCAAGACAACTACTGCCAAGAAAACCACTACCAAGAAAACTACTTCTAGCACCACTAAAAAAACTACTTCCCCAGGCAGTAAAACCAGCAAAAGTAAGACGGTTTAGCGATTAGTGGTGGGGCGATTTTCTCCATGGTTAATTCCTCACCTGATGCGAGGACAAATCTGGCTGGCTTTTTTGTCTTTTGCACCACTTTGAGCGGGCTGCTCAAATACCCCAAATTCCCTACTGTAAAGCAATCGCCATCGCTTCTTGGGGAATTTGCCGGTAAATTGGTTTTAAAAATTGTTCTATGGCATCCGATTCGGGGGCAGCGAGGGGAAAATTGCCTAAAATGTCGAGAATGGTTTGATTTTCATTCCCCGGCGTGATGACAACGAGGGAGGGGTCTAGTTCTTCATCGTACTGCCAAAAGCGATCGATAGGGCTGTCAGGGGCAGTTTTTTCGACTACTGCGGGGGTTTCACTGACTGCTAAAGGTTGATTATCAGAGGAATAGGAGCGTTTTTCCCGTAAAGCTTCCAGAATTTGGCTTTTGGTTCGGCCGCGCAGTTGCAAAAGCAGGAAGGGATCGACAATAAAACGATCACCCAATTGATAGTATACTGCTCCTATGTGTTTGCAGGGGTTGGCTTGATCGGGACAGGTACAACGAGAGCGAATATCAGCTAGGGAAAAGGGAAATAAATTCACCCCACTATCGATAAAAACACGCTCGATATTATCGGGCATTTGTCCCGTGAGCAATTGAGCGGAATAAATGGCCTTTTTGGAGAGAAGCTTAATAATATAGTCCCATTCTTCATCACTAAAAGCGACTAGGGATAAATCCACTAGATAAGGTTCGGATTCACTGCCTTGTACTCTAGCAATAACTTGCGAGTCTTCAAAGTCAATACTTAAAACATTGCCCTCTCTGGCGTAAAGTCTAGCTCGTTCCAAGCGTTTTTTAAAGCGATAGGAATCGAGTAGTTCTAGCCATTTTTGTACCCACCAAGCTTGTTCTGTCATTTTTTATTTACCCTACAGCTTATCAGCTTCGTTACCAACAAAAACGCCAATTCAAAAAGGAAACACATCAGCCTTAAGAGTTGACAGAGAAAGGCTCATCAGGTATATTCTGATCTTTAACAACAACAAATCAGACCCAAAAACGAAGCCCTCAACATCTTAACATAGAATAAAGAAACTTGCTCTACCAACTTGGCCAAGAGGTAAATTTATCTCAACAGCAAATAGCCGTCTTGCCCGGATGTGATCAAAGCAAGACCAGAGCGAGAATTAATACTAAATCCTGTTTAGAAAGTATCGGAGAGCAGGCAGCGGGAACGGAGTTAAGAGTTGAGAGTTGAGTAAGAAACTAGGAGTATATTTTTATGAGTGCGACTCCTTATCATTCTTGGGAGAGGGGATTAAACGAGCCGACTAATGGACTAAGCTAAGACGGATTTAAATCCCTTATTCTTAGATTAGCCGAATCTCCCCCCTCGGAAGTCGGAAAGTTGGGGGGAGTCTTGCCTCTTGCATAATTCCCTCATCTCAACAAGCAATTTAAATTACGAAAAGCTTAACAATCGTCCTCGAAAATCTCTTGACTATCCTAGTCCGAATGAGATATGCTCTGATAGCTCAGACAGTGATGCAATTCAGACTTGAATTGGCGTATTATAGATGTCGAATTGGCTACGCCTAAAAGTCCTTATTGAAGAAGCTTTCACAAGATGTACACAGAACCGAGGATTTCAGGCATGGGGACAGAACACAAAAATCAAAAATTAAATTGTCAGAAATTAGCAGAAGTATTTTTATCAAATCCCTTAATTGAAGATTGCTATTTTATGATACGGGAGGGTGAAGTAGTCGCCTATATCGTTTGCTCTGGAGCTTGGAATTCTGAACAATTGTCCTCCGATTTAGAGTCTCAGTTACCAGATAATCTTCTACCTAATATCTATGTGCAAATTTCCAGTTTACCCTTAACCGATAGCGGTGATGTCGATGAAGTTGCCTTAAAAAATATCGAAATTATCGACGATAACCAAGTTCAGGAAACAGAAGAAAAACTACGCTCTTTGCCAGATATCGAGCAAGTTGCCGCCGTCATGACTTCTAAAAAAATCAAAATTTTACCCCTACATCTATCCGAATTATTGCCCTTAAAAATAGAGAAAAAAAATGATAATCAAAAATATGAAACCTCGATTCATTTGGGGATTCATACTTCTAACACTCAAGCTGGAATCAGTCACGGACAGCTTTTAGAAGAATCTGGACTTCAGCCGAAAACCTTGGCAGAAATCCTCCAAAAAGCTGCTGAAAATTATTCAAATAAAGGGATTATTTATATTCAATCTAATGGTTCAGAAGTTTTTCAATCCTATCAACAATTATGGGAAGACGCTCAACAAATACAAGCCGGATTACAAAAGCAGGGTTTACAAGCTCAAGATAAAGTGATTCTTCAGCTATCGGAAAACTATGATATTATTTCCGCATTTTGGGGGTGTATTTTAGGGGGATTTATTCCGGTTATTATTTCAGTGCCACCCAGCTATAAAGATTTTAATAATGAAATTCATAAAATATGTCAAGTTTGGCAGTTGTTAGATGACCCTATTATTATCACAAATCAATCCTGTCAGCAAGAGATAAAACATTTAGAGCAATGGTTGCCTAATCAAACCTTAAGCTTGAGTTTTATTGAAGAATTAAAAATTTATTCTCCCCATCAGCCTCCTATTAGTCAACCGGATGATATCGCGTTCTTTAATCTAACATCAGGCAGTACAGGAATACCGAAATGTATTGCATTAACCCATAAAAATGTGATCTCTCGTGCGCGAGGAACAAACATCATTTGTGAACATCAAAACGACGATGTTATTCTTAATTGGCTTCCTTTTGATCATATTGGCAGTATTTCAGACTGGAATATTCGCTGTGTCGAGTTAGGATGCCAAATGGTTTATGTTCAAACTGAATATATATTAGGTCGTCCTTTGAATTGGTTAGATTTAATTAATCAATATCGAATTACCCATAGTTGGGCTCCTAATTTTGCCTATAATTTGATTAATGAAGCTTTAAAAAAAGAACCCGATCAAAATTGGAATTTAGATTGTGTCAAATTCTTTTTGGCAGCGGGTGAAGCTGTTTCTGGTCAAGCAGTTGGAGAATTTATTAACACCCTTCATCTTCAATATAATCTGAAAAAAACGGCGATGCGTCCTGCTTTCGGGATGGCAGAAATGGGGTCAGGAATTACCTATTATCAACCTACAGAACAACAGCCATTACTCTTTCATACGGTTGATAAATCCTCCTTAAATTCTTCCTTAAAACGAGTTCATCCTGAACATCCCAATGGTGCAACCTTTACGGATTTAGGATTACCCATTCCGGGGATATCCATTAGAATTGTTAATACTGATAATTCCCTATTACCAGAAGAAACCATTGGTCATTTACAAGTTAAAGGAGAACCGGTTTCACCGGGGTATTATAAAAACCCAGAAGCGAATCAAGACGCTTTCTTAAAAGATGGCTGGTTTAAGACAGGAGATTTAGCATTTATTAGTAACGGTCATTTAGTTATTACCGGAAGAAGTAAAGAAACCATTATTATTAATGGAGTGAATTATTATAGCCATGAAATTGAAACTGTGGTTGAAACCATTGACGAAGTAGAAGCTTCTTATACTGCTGCTTGTGGGGTTCATGATCCTAGTAATAGTACCGATAAATTAGCGTTATTTTTCAGTGCAGAAACCTTTGACCACCAGCATCTAGCAGAACTTCTGAAAAAGATTAGACGAAAAGTAATTAACACTTTTGGCGTTAATCCTGAATATTTAATCCCCTTAAATAAAACTGAAATTCCTAAAACTTCCATTGGTAAAATTCAGCGAACGCAATTAACAAAACGGTTTGCGAACGGAGAATTTAATTCTATTTTAAAAGAAATAGATCTTTTGTTAGAAAATGCTAATACTCTTCCTGATTGGTTTTATCGGAAAGCTTGGAAACCTCGCTCTCCAGTGAACTTAAAACCCGAACTTTCCAAGTATTGTAGTTTAATTTTTCTGGATTCCTTGGGTTTAGGAGCATCTTTAGCAGAAAAAATTCAAGGGCAAAACTTACCCTGTATCACGGTTTTAGCAGCAGAAGAATTTTCTCAAATTAGTCAAAATTGCTATACCCTCAGACCAGGGACAGCCAACCATTATCAACAGTTAATGGCATCTTTATCCGAGCGAAAAATTATACTTGGCAATATTATTCATCTGGGAACATATCAAGACTATCAAGGAGAAATTTTAACAATTGAACAGTTAGAAAAAGCACAAGAAAAAGGAACATATGATTTATTATTCCTAGTTCAATCTCTGGCTAAAATTCATGATTTGAACTCAAAAATTCAATTGCTATTTGTTTCTAGTTATAGTCAATTTGTCATAGAAACCGATGAAATTGCCTATGAAAAATCTCCAGTTTTAGGACTGATCAAAACCCTAGCTAAAGAACTTCCTTGGTTAAATACTCGTCATGTTGATTTACCCCTAGATAACCCTGAAATTAATGTCAGTTATCTGCTGCAAGAACTATCTGTTTTATCCAAGGAAAGAGAAATTGCCTATCGCAACGGTAAACGTTTAATTGCAGGTTTAGAAAAAGTCAATTTACTGCAACACAACCAACAGGAATTACCCTTTAAATTAGGGGGTATTTATCTGATTACCGGAGGACTAGGAGGGATTGGCAGACAAATTGCTCAGTATTTGCTCAAAAATTATCAAGCTCGTTTACTATTAATTGGAAAAACACCTTTACCAGAAAAACACCTCTGGAGTGAGTACCTCAAAACCGAAGATCAATTATCCTTAAAAATCAAAAATCTCCAAGCTTTAGAAACCCTTGGGGGACAAGTAATTTATCAAGCGGTAGATGTGGCTAATTTCACTGAAGTTAAACAGGCTGTAGAACAGGTGAAAAAACAATGGCAAGGAGAACTAGATGGGGTGATTCATCTGGCTGGAATTTACAAAGATTGTTTACTTCTGGAGGAAACTCAAGAAGGTTTAGCGACAATTATTCGCCCTAAAGTAATAGGAACTTGGGTTTTACATCAACTCCTCAAAGAATCTCAGGGAATTTTTATTAGTTTTTCCTCCTTAGCTAGTTTTTTTGGAGGAGCGGCTTTGGGTTCCTATGCGGCGGCTAATAGTTTCCTCGAATCTCTGAATAGCTATCAAAAATCTAAGAATTTGTTCCCCAGTTATTGTTATAGTTGGACAACTTGGCAAGAAACTGGGATTAGCCAGGGTTATCAGATGCAATATATAACCCGTTCTCAAGGGTATTATGATATGACGGTGCAGCAAGGTTTAGACTCATTTCTAACGAGTTTATATCACAATCAAGGACAATTACTGATCGGTTTAGATGGGAGTAATAGCAAGATTAACCGTTTTACCTCTTTGTCTGAAGGATGCCAAAAGTTAACCGCTTATTACACCCGTAAACCTACAGTTCAATCGGTCAATCTACCTAATTATGTGAGTCTAAAAGATAGATTTGGAACGTCCTATCAATGTCCCCTGGTTCAGCGACAATCTCTCCCTATCAAGGACAATGGAGACATTGATAAGCGACAATTAATCAAGGAACTCCAAGGCAAAGAAAATCGCGAATTGATAGCACCCAGAACGGAAACGGAACGTCAAGTTGCTAACATTTGGCAAAAGGTGTTAAATCTATCTCAAATTGGAATTCATGATAATTTCTTTGAACTAGGAGGACATTCTTTGCTGGCGAGTCAAGTAATCTCTCGTTTACGGGATGTTTTCTCGGTAGAATTGTCGTTGCACAGGTTGTTAGAATACCCAACCGTTGCCAGTTTAGCTCAAACGATTGAGGTGCTTAATGTAGCCCAAAATACCAAAAGTGCATCCAAAAGTGGTACAGTCATGACAACAGCCTCAGAAAATTATGAAGAAGGAGAATTATGAAAATAGCTTAACTAAAATTTAAGCTTTTCAGAACCCTTTTGGGAAAAAATGTAAAAAATTGTATCCATCACTAAAATTTATCATCCAGAATATAGTCTTTTTATGGAGTATGTAAGCGGTTGCTCCCATGGCAACTGATTTTAACAATAACCACCGACTCCCCGCCATTGATAATTTTTGTTTGGTCTATAGTGTTTATTCTTTGAGGATACTTAAATTTATGAGAACCGTTGATTATATCTCTAACAGTAGCTAAAGCTAGAGCTACTGAACTCAGCCAAACATCACCCCCATTCCAGAAATACCAGAACATTAATTAGGAAAAGGATACTATTAATGAAAGTCGCAGAATTTTTATCTTACTTAAATAGTTTAGAAATCAAGCTTTGGCTTGAGGAAGAAAAGTTAAAATATCAAGCTCCCCAGGGAGCGATGACACCGGAAATCAAGCAAGAAATCGGCACAAGAAAACCAGAAATTCTTGCCTTTTTAAGAAGTGCAATAACCCCGTCTAAGACGTTTGAATCTGTTATATCTCCCGTTGCCAGAACTGAAGATTTACCCCTATCTTTTGCTCAACAGAGAATGTGGTTTCTCTATCAGATGGATCAGCAAAATTCTGCTTATAATGAAGCTCTAACCATCCGTTTAACGGGACGCTTAAACATTGATATTTTAGAGCAAACGATTAATGCTATTATTCAACGCCATGAGAGCTTACGGACAACCTTTCCAATGGTTGAAGGAAAACCCATTCAAAAAATTGCTCCATTTCTGAAGATTAAATTATTAGTTGTTAATTTAAAAGATAT
>MTBT01000281.1:0-24076 GCA_002282935.1 Microcystis sp. LSC13-02
CGGTTTCTCATCGTCTCTTATCCTCTAAAGCTCTCTGGAAAACTATAACATCACTGTCTCCTAATTATTAACGCACCCTACAGCGATAGCGCTCGCTAACAAGGCTAACTACATAAGCACCAGAACCTTGCAGCGATCGTCCAAGCCTTTAGTCAGATTACGTTGAAAGACATTCATCATTGGTTTACCCATTGTTGTTATTGCGATACCCCTTTTAAAGAGCCTAATCAAGAGCCTGCCTAGTCATCCCTTTGTACCTCATTCAACTGAAAACCGCTATAATCGCTGCAATTCTTGAATCTTGTGTTCCTATACGAATTTTTTGCTCCCGTAATTCTCTGAAATGATAATGAGCTTCTAAAGTATAGTTCAAAATTTTAAATTTGCTCAGATAATTAACTATATCTCTCAAACCTTGATAGCCTTTGATTAACTTTTCATATTGATTGCTTTGAGAGTATTTTCTGATCACGCTGAACCATCCTCTTACTTGTTCTTCTAAAGTAATAATTGTTATAGCAATATCATCAGGATCGATAGACGCTACTCTCCGAACTAAGTTCGGATGTAGTTTTTGCAGTAGGGTTATATGATCGGTATCTAATATATATTGAGTCACGGTGTTTCAACTTGTTGACTGTCTTCTTGGTCAACTTTTTGACGATAGGTTTCTATACTCTCTATGACTTCATCTAAGAGGGGATTATAGGTTAGTGTAACTGGTATATTGAGCAGTGGATGCTCTTGTTGTTGTTTTTTCTGCGCTAATTTTTCAAATAATTGGTTTTGTTCTTCTAAAGAAAGTTGATCGATAGATTCTATAATCTGGCTAAGAGAAAGATGAGGAGTCATAAATTACAAGCCTTTTTGACTAGATATTGATGCTAGGTAGCATAATTCCCTTCGCTAACAGCTTTAAAACAGATCCTACAGTAATCGGCATTTTTCTGATAGTGAGTTATTCTAAACAAATATTGGGAGCTACTGTAATTCGGTCTAGTTTTTCCATAGTGGTACAAGCAGGATGCCTGTAAATTATATTGATGCAATTGGTAGCACAGGCATCCGCCGCCTGTAAAGAGATAGAAAGATTTAAGTTTAGAACAATGCCAGCCTATGTTATACTCTAAACAGAAAAACCCCCCTTGTCAAATTTGGGCAAATTCGGGCAAAATAGGGGATGTAAATTTTATACACTATTTAGTATTATTTTGATAGGACTAAAGAGGCTAGATTATGACCAGTGCCGAGCAAAATAAGCTATTTATCCTGATCGATGGGCATTCTTTGGCTTTTCGTGCCTATTATGCCTTTGCTAAGTCTCGTTCTGGCCCTCTGCGTACTTCTACCGGCATTCCCACCAGTGTTTGTTTTGGGTTTTTAAATTCTCTGATGCAGTTACTTGAAACTCAAAAACCCACTTATTTAGCAGTTGCTTTTGATTTAGCAGTCCCTTCTTTTCGCCATGAAGCTGATGTCAATTATAAGGCTAATCGGCAAGAGACTCCCGAAGAATTTCGCCCCGATTTAACTAATCTGCAAAGTCTCTTGGCAGCGATGAATATTCCTATTGTTACTTCTCCAGGTTACGAAGCAGATGATGTTTTAGGAACTTTGGCAAAACAAGCTGGTGATAATGGTTATACAGTCAAGATTTTAACAGGCGATCGAGATTTATTCCAATTGGTAGATGAGGAGAAAAAAACCACGGTTCTCTATCTGGATATTAATGCGGTCAAAAGTACATCAGGACAGGGTTATACAGAATTCAATTCCCAAGCTGTCACGGAAAAGTTAGGGGTGACACCAAAACAGGTAGTAGATTTTAAAGCTCTTTGCGGTGATAAGTCTGATAATATCCCCGGTGTGCGCGGAATTGGCGAAAAAACAGCGATAGATTTATTAAAAAAATACGATAACTTAGACGATATATATACCAATCTGGAATCGATTAAGGGAATGGTAAAAACTAAATTATTAGAGGGAAAACCCGCCGCCGAAAGTTCTCGCTATTTAGCTAAAATTGCCCTTGATGCCCCCGTTAGTCTGGAGGAGGATAAATTTCGTCTCCGGGGTTTTGATCGGCGTTTAGTTAAACCTTTATTGGAAAGATTCGAGTTAAAGAAAATTCTCCAGAAACTCGATCAAATTCAACAGCATCTAGGTGGTACTCCTACCCTAGAATTAACTAGCGATGCTGATTCTAATCAATTGTCTCTGTTTGATTTACCCCCTATTTCTCCACCGGTTCTAATTGCTCCCGACATTATTGATACTATTCCTAAGTTAGATGCTTTACTGGCAAAATTAACAACTTTCACTAATCCACAATTTCCCGTCGCTTGGGACACCGAAACGACGGATTTAAATCCTCGTGTAGCCAAATTAGTCGGCATCGGTTGCTGTTGGGGAAAAGAATTAAATTCTATGGCCTATATTCCCATCGGCCACCAGAGCGGCGATAATTTAAATCTAGAGATAGTCCTCGAAAAATTACGACCAATTTTAGCGGGTGATAATTATCCGAAAGTCTTCCAGAATGCGAAATTTGATATTGATATTTTTTATCATCAAGGAATTACCGTTAAAGGTCTAGTTTTTGATACTATGGTGGCTAGTTATGTCCTCCATCCCGAACTAACTCATAATCTCGAAGATTTATGCGATCGCTATTTAGCCGGTATCACTTCCCTTAGTTATAAAAGTCTCGGTATTCCTGCGGGAAAAACCATCGCTGATTTAGATATTCCCACTACTGCCAACTACTGCGGATTAGATGCCTACGCTACCTATTTGCTTCGAGAAAAATTACAGTCAGAATTGAATAAAATTCCCCCTTTATATCAATTATTCTCAGAAATAGAATCTCCCTTAGTGATGGTGCTTTGGCAGATGGAAAATTATGGTATAAAAATTAATATCAATTATCTAAAAAACTTTTCCCAGCAACTAGAAAGAGACTTAGCAGACATAGAAAAAAATGCCTACGAATCTATCGGAGAAACTTTTAATCTTAGCTCTCCTAAACAGTTAAGTGAAATCCTCTTTGATCGATTGGCACTCAATCGCAAAAAATCCAGAAAAACTAAAACAGGTTACTCTACCGATCAAAGTGTTTTAGAGAAACTACAAGGAGATCATCCCTTAATCGATTATATCCTTGAACATCGCACCTTATCCAAATTAAAATCAACCTATGTGGATGCTTTACCGAAATTAGCCGAACCAAAAACCGCAAGAGTACATACAGATTTTAATCAAACCATCACCAGCACCGGACGCTTATCATCCTCCAATCCTAACCTACAAAATATCCCCATTCGCAGTGAATTTTCCAAGCAAATTCGTCAAGCTTTTATTCCCGAAGATGGTTACTTATTAGTGTCAGCAGACTACTCACAAATAGAGTTAAGAATTCTCGCTCATCTCAGCCAAGAACCAGTTTTATTAGAAGCGTATCGTAGTAATCAAGATGTTCATAAAGTCACCGCTCGATTGCTCTTTGATAAAAGCGAAATTACGCCAGAAGAACGCAGTTTAGGAAAAACAATTAACTTCGGAGTTATTTATGGCATGGGAGCGCAAAAATTCGCCCGTGAATCGAAATTAACCGTAGAACAGGGCAGAAAATTTATTGAAAAATATCATCAACGTTATGCCCAAGTATTTGAGTATTTAGAGAATAGCAAAAAACAAGCGATCGCTCAGGGATATGTGGAAACAATTTTAGGTAGAAGACGTTATTTTAACTTTGATAATCCCCTCTTAAAAAGACTGCGAGGACTACCCTTGCATGACATCGATTTAGATAGCCTCAAACTCAACAACGAGGAGGCACAATTATTAAGATCGGCTGCTAATGCGCCCATTCAGGGTTCCAGTGCTGATATTATTAAAGTAGCGATGGTAAAATTGGCCGAGGTGCTGCAAAATTATCGAGCAAGATTACTGCTGCAAGTCCATGATGAATTAGTCTTGGAAGTACCAAGAGAAGAATGGCCATCCCTAGAGTCAAAAATCAAGACGACTATGGAGGAAGCTGTCTCCTTGACGATCCCTCTCTTGGTAGAAATTAAAGCTGGTGACAATTGGATGGAAACCAAATAAAACTATGATCGAAAACAGACAATTTTTAACCCCAGAAGAATCCGCAGATGTGGACGCTGCCCTCTTGACTGCTCCCGAAAAATTCCTGACTCGTTTAACGATTTCTTCCCTACGCTTACTAAAAATAATCGCCGAAGATACGGGAGTAACCCTAGAAGAATTAACCCATAAACAGGTCATCCAATGGCTAGAAAAAGATAGTAAACTGCGTCGGGAACAGGGGATCGAAGCGGCAGTGCTGAAATGGTAAATAAACTCTTAAAAAATCAGCTATCCCTGACAATTTATGCTAGTTTTTAGCTATAAACTTACTGGAGTTACAACAATGACAATTACCCTAAAAGTACCTAGTATTGCCTGTGAAGGTTGCGCTAATACCATTACTAAAGCGATTAACAATCAGCAACCAGCATCCCAAATATCGGTGGATGTAGCCAATAAAATCGTCACGGTAGAAACCACCGCATCCCGCGCAGAAATTGCCCAATGGATCAGCGAAGTCGGCCATACGGTTGAGTCTGGAAGTGAGGGTTGACATCCTCCCCCGTTAAAAATATACCTCTGGTAAAAATCCAGGGTAGTTCTATTTTTGTGTTCATCAGATTAGGTTTACTCCCAAGCTTTCTAGTTGTTGGTTTATCCAAGCGGTTGCCGTTTCTTCATCGGTTTCTATTTCTAATAGTTGTTTGGATTTTTGCTTTAAAAGCACTCTTAGAGTAAGGGTGCGATCGCTTTTAAAAGTTCTGTTAATTTATTTTTCCATCGGTATAGCGCAAAATACGCCTGATAGAATTTACAATGAGGCATAGATAATCTGTGCTGATTCCAAAATGTTTTTACATCTTAGCCAGTTATCACTCCGTTTGAGCGCTGCTTTCACAATTAAATCTACTTTTCGATTGAAAATTGCTTGCAGTTCATCGCGCATTTGTAGGGTTTCGGTTAAACCTCGTTTAGCAGTTGGGGAAAAGGTAATTAAAATATCAATATCACTATCTGGACGGAAATCTTCGCGTAAAACTGAACCAAATAATGCCAATTCGGTGACTTGCCACTTTTGACAAAATCCTTTAATTTGTTCCATTGGTAGATTTATTTTTTTGTTCATTAGATTAGTTTTACCCCTAAGCTTTCTAGTTGTTGGGTTATCCAAGCGGTTGCCGTTTCTTCATCGGTTTCTATCGCTTTTTCTACTCCAATTTTAGCAATTTCTAAGAGTTGAGTTAAAAGGGCGATTGATGATTTTAATGAGTCCGAATCAGTTAGAATTAGCAGTTTATGATGCTGAGGATGCGTTTTTAAGGGTCAATCGTCTAGGTTTCTCCTTAGTTCGGTTTTGGGGTGATGGGATTCATGAGCGCTTAATGAAGAATTTGAATGAATTTTCATGATGAGGTATCGTCATTGTTATCAGTTTTTTTACTTCGTAAATCTACCCATAGATGTCTTAAATTAAATGGACTAGGTGGCAAATCAGGACGTTCTAGTTGATGGTCAAGACGACTCACATCATTTTGCCATCCTTCCGGCGATAAAGTTAACTCTATAATGGTTAGTTGTGAACAATGCTCATTAACTTCATTTAAAATTTCGTTTAATTCCATATTTTGAATATAACCAATCATTGCTCCCGAACTGACGGATTTTCCATAACCCCATTCAACTAATATAAATCTGTTAATCCCATTTAGAATATAATTTTTGTTAAGTATCCATTGAGAACTTGATGGAGAACCGAGTCTTTTAGCCTCTAAAGTGTAAAATTTATCCATTCTTTCAGGATTTGTTTCGTTAGTATCACAGATTCCCCATTGAAAATCAGGTCGTTTATATTCTCGTTTAGCTCGAATGCTATCATCAGCATCAGGTTGATTATTGGCTTCATACATACAAGGCCATGCTATTCCTTGATTAGAAATAGTTAATTGTTGGTTGGCATAACGGACAAAAAAGCATAGTTTTCGATTAAGTTCATCTTCACTTTGGGGTAATTCTTGGTTCTTTTGAAGCATTTCTAAAGCAAGCCTAAAAGTAGCTAAAACTCTCTTTTCATGATTACCCCATATATCTTTTTTTAATAAACTTGGTTTTGTCATAGGTTTAGATCCTTTCTTGAGATTCTTGTAAGTTAATAATTTGAAGCATTGTTGCCTCCGCATCCTCACGCGCCATGCTACGAGTCCAGAATCTTCGTTCATTACGCTTAATAATAATGATTTCTGTATCAGAAACCGAACGAACTAAACCATCAAGATAAATTTGATGGCTATTATAGGGAACTAATAAACCATTTTCTTGTTTTCCCAATTGCTCAAGAATCTTTATCCATTGTTGTTGATCTGATTGGGAGACAGGTTGAGGTTTTTCTCCATACTCTTGTGTAGAGAAAATAACGGCTAACATAGGATTTTCTAACCCCAGAAATTGAGGGCGAATAATCTGCCAACTGAATTCACCATCAGGTTCTAATTCTCGATTCCAAATATCTAAAAAGGCTTGTAAATAACCTTCTAATCCTTTTTGAGTTTGACGGTTTTTATTAATATCGTTGAGAAGTCCTTGATTTTGTTGAGGATAGCTTTCAACAGGTTTTACTGCTTTACTGTTGATATGATTATAGTAAAACTCTATCCCAACATCACACATATCACGAATGAGATCCCGTTCAGCAATGGTGAGATCATAGACATCAAATATTGCCTCATCTAATTGATATTCTAATTCAGTGAGTTGTGCTTCTATTTTTTCTGGAGTTTTTCCTTCAGGATGTTCAATACTATACTTTATAGGATTACAATTCTGTAATTGCTCAACAATATCGATAACTTTTTCCCGAATAACTTGATCCTTTGGAAAAATAATCGGCAAACTTAAATATTCATCCTTATAAATTCCATCATGCCATATTCCCCATTTGCTAGAAGTCAGAAAAAAGTAATAACGAGATAATGAAGACCATAAAGTTCCTAATACAATTTTATATTTCCATTCTTCAGCATCATGTAACTTGATACAATTTACTGAATTTGTAAAACTGAAGTTTTCTGATTCCAATCGAGCAATAATTTCTCCTTTTTTTCTAGATACCTGACTAATACCATGTTTAATAAGTAACCGAATACCTTGATATAAAGTTGGTTTTCTTGGTCGAGTTACTTGTTTAGGTGGTCTTTGAAACCAAGAAGAAGAAATTAAACCATATCTTTCAAATTTATCTGTGGGAAGTAATCTCGGTAACTGGCAATCTTTTTGATCCTTTCTCCCTTCTGAAAATCCTTGACCACTATTCCTAGAGTCATGTAATTCTTTTAAAGTTTGCGATAATTGTATCCCTTTAATTAAGCCAGCATCTTGATGATTTCCCCAATAATAAATTTTCCATAAATAATCATTATAAAATAGTTCACTTTGTCTGATACCACGACGATCCATAACACTCAAAATAACAGCTGGCATATTTTTAATCATAGCTGTTTTTTTAGCAGACCAATAAGTGACAACTTGATCTTTTAAGGTTAACTCTGTCTGATTGACTTTCTGAAAAATAATTGAAGCAAAAGGAGAAATTGAAGCACTAGATTGGTTTTTATTACCAGATTTAAAGAAAATATCACGAACATGAGCAAAATTGACAACTTCTTTTAATAAGACACTGTTTAACCATTTTTGTCTAAATTCTTTGCTTTTATCATGGGTCTTAAAGAAAATACCTGTTGATGCCACTAATGCTGACCATCCATTATCTTTTAAAAAATCAAATACTCTCCAGATAAACGCTTGAGAACGTTCTTTATCTCCAACTGGATAATCACGTTCTTGACACCATTGTAAAGCGATATTTAATTCCTGTGTGCTTTTTCTATCGGTCGTTTTAGGAGATCCCCAAGGAGGATTACCGACAACAACATCAGCACATTGACTGCTAAAATTCCTAGATAATGTCACATCTTCTGAGTTAGAAAATTCTTGAAAAGCATTATCGCAGACTAAATTATTAAAGTGATTATCCTCAGATAACCCATTCGGTTGATAAATTAAAAATGGTAATTTTTCACCTCGTTTAATTTGTAATAAAATGTCTGGAGGCTCTTGATAATTTAATAAAGCAAGATATAGACTAAATGCAGTAATTCTGATAGCTTCTGAATTAATTTCTATCCCAGCTATCTGATTTTTTAAGATTTCTCTTAACTCTTGCCAACTTAATCGCTGTCCCTGATTTTGATAGACTCGATGTCTCACAATTCTCCGAAATGCTTCCACTAAAAAGATTCCTGAACCACAACAAGGATCAAGAATACGGGGATGAGTTGTCAAACAATCTGACGTTAAAACTTTAGACAAGACAAATTCTACTAATGAACTCGGTGTATAATGCGTCCCATTATCAATATTTTCTGTATTTGACTCATGATAAAATTCTTCATAAATACTACTAATTAAAGAAATAGGAATTATATCAAATTTATAAGCCCAGAAAAATAATTTTTTTTGTGGATCAATATTTCCCTGTAAAAATTCTTGTAAGAGAGATAAATGCTGTTGATCAACAGATTCAGCTTCTTGTTCATCAGAAGGGAACATATCTCCGTTAAAATCTTGACTCAACTTATTAAATAAAGCATAGGTAAAACTTTTATCACTTAATATTTTGATATAATGTTGTTTAGCTTCAGTTTCCATATTTAACTGATCGTCAGGAGCATTAAGTAAGGCTTTCCAGGTTGCATTGTTTTGTGCTATTGCTTCAAAATACTCTTGAGTTAAAATTCCTCTATCTTCCAAATAGCGAATAAAAATTGATCTACCAA
Organism: Microcystis sp. LSC13-02; assembly: GCA_002282935.1. GTDB lineage: Bacteria > Cyanobacteriota > Cyanobacteriia > Cyanobacteriales > Microcystaceae > Microcystis. The sequence goes on from MTBT01000281.1 coordinate 8,919, forward strand.
TTAAAGCATGAGCATATTTACGTTTATTTTCGCTTAATCCTCCACTAATTAAGGCTAAACGAACTGTTTTTAAATCTTTGATCAGTGATTGATCAGCACGTTGATTAGATGTTTCAAAACGCTCATCCTCAAAAAGCTTCCCTGATTCAATTTGTTCCCGTCTGTATTGATAAAGTTTTGAAGTTACTTCAAGTATGTTTTGGGCAACTTCTAACGGTCTATTATTTTTCTTCCAATCTTCTATACTTCTAGCAGGTGGTTTGGTTAGATCGTAAATAGCTAGTTCACCTTCTTTCGCTAAAAATAGGTAACTTGGTCTAGCCATACACCATATTTTATTAAAGATTTGCCGTACTTTTTCATCTTCTTGAGTATCACATTTAGCAAAAATAATCACAGGATTATTTTTGACAAAAAAAACTTTTTCTGCTTCAACTTGCTTGGCTAATTCTAACCAATCTCCTTTTTCTATCCACTCTTCTAAAGTTATTTCTGACAATGACACTTTTGAACTCACTAAGTCGCCTTGACTAAAATCGAGTTCATCATAAGCATATTCTAACAATTCATAAGCAGAATTAGCTGTCATCATCTTGAGTAAATCACTGGTAATAGTTGATTGTGTTGGTTAGAGTCACACAACCTAATCTTTGGTTTTTTTGAACTATTTTTAATAGTATGACTGATAGGAAGCGTAACTGTCAAGTAAATAGACAAGCCGCCATTATGTCAATTTTTTAATAATTTGCCTCTAGCACTGAAAGTGAGCAAACAGCGATCGCCTTTGGCGCGGCTTTGCCGTTCGCCTTTGGCGCAGCTTTGCCGTGGCAATTGTCCGTGACTCAATATCTGTAATAATCTAATAAAGCCCTTGTAAACCTTCTTTAAGCTCTGGGTTTTCGTCTTGATCGAGATGCACAAAATCGCCCTTAGATGAGAATTAGTTTACAAAAATTTACATTTGGAGATAAGGAGCAATGAGTCAAGTTTCCGGTACAGATGTTCCCGATTTGGGTCGTCGTCAATTTATGAACCTGTTGACCTTTGGTACAATTACCGGAGTAGCAGCGGGCGCTTTGTATCCGATTGTTAAGTATTTTATTCCCCCCTCGGCCGGTGGTACGGGTGGCGGTGTCACCGCTAAAGATGCCCTAGGCAATGATGTGATTGTCAGTCAATTTCTGGGCAGCCATAACCCTGGCGATCGCACCTTAGCCCAAGGTTTAAAAGGCGACCCCACCTATTTAGTCGTCCAAGAAGACAAAACCCTGGCCAACTACGGAATTAACGCCGTCTGCACCCACTTAGGTTGTGTGGTGCCATGGAATGCCAGCGAAGAAAAATTCATGTGTCCTTGCCACGGTTCCCAGTACAATGCCGAAGGAAAAGTAGTTCGCGGTCCAGCGCCTCTATCCTTAGCCCTCGCCCATGCCAACGTCACCGATAATGATAAAGTCGTCTTCTCCACTTGGACGGAAACCGACTTCCGCAATGGCGAAGAACCCTGGTGGTCCTAGATTATTCAATGTGACGAGATTTTGGAATTTTTAACCGATAGAGATGAGAACATTCAACTTTTTAAGTTTCCCGCAAGTCCACAGACAGGCCCTAGTGAAAGCTGTCCTCGTGGCGATCGCTACCGTTTCCCTACTCCTAACCAGCGATGTCATTAACCCCCAATCTGCCCAAGCATATCCTTTTTGGGCGCAACAAACCGCCCCAGAAACCCCCAGAGAAGCAACCGGTCGGATTGTCTGCGCGAACTGCCATTTAGCCCAAAAACCCGCCGAAATTGAAATCCCTCACTCGGTATTACCCGATAGCGTCTTTGAAGCAGTAGTAAAAATCCCCTACGATCCCGCCAGTCAACAGGTGTTAGGAGACGGATCGAAGGGGGGTTTAAACGTGGGTGCAGTCTTAATGCTACCGGATGGTTTTAAAATCGCGCCCCCCGATCGCATTCCCGAAGAAATGCAGGAAAAACTCGGTGGAGTCTATTTCCAATCCTACAAAGAAGGTCAAGATAACGTGGTTATCGTCGGTCCTTTACCCGGTGATCAATACAAAGAAATCGTTTTCCCCGTCCTGGCCCCCGATCCTAGCCAAAATAAGAGTATTCACTTCGGTAAATATGCTGTGCATTTAGGGGCCAATCGCGGTCGCGGTCAAGTGTACCCCACCGGTGAACCTAGCAATAATAACGCCTTCAAAGCTTCTACCGCAGGTACAATTAGCCAGATCAGCAAAACCGAAGCCGGTGGTTATGAAGTCACCATCACTTCCCAAGCAGGCCCCGTGGTGGAAAATATTCCCGCAGGTCCTGAGTTAATCGTCTCGGAAGGTCAAGCGATCGAAGTGGGACAATTTTTAACCAGTAACCCCAATGTCGGCGGTTTTGGTCAAAAAGATACGGAAGTTGTCCTGCAAAATCCCGGCCGGATCAAAGGATTAGTTTTATTCCTCGGTGGCATTATGTTATGCCAAATCCTCTTAGTTATTAAGAAAAAACAAGTGGAACAAGTACAAGCGGCCGAAATGAATTTCTAATCGCAATATTTCGGTTATTTTTGCTAGAAAGCGGGTTATTTGCCCGCTTTTTAGCTTTGAGTCAGGAAAACGCTCACCGTTCGCTGCCGTCTGATACAATCGGTTCAACTTAACCGATAAGTGTCAATTTTTATGAATCAGTCGCTTGTTCCAGTCATTCTCGCTGGTGGTAAAGGGGAACGTTTTTGGCCTCTCAGTCGTCTAGCGCGTCCGAAACAGTTTCTCTGTCTTGATGGTAGTGGTCGCAGTCTTTTACAAGCAACGGCTGATCGTCTATTATCTTTAGGGGCAGGTTGGGAAAATCTCTGGGTAATTACCGCTAGTGCGATCGCTGATGGTGTCCGCGAACAACTGCCTGATTTACCAGAGAGTAACCTATTAGTGGAACCAGTGGGCAAGGATACGGCCCCAGCTGTGACTTGGGCCACCTTAGAAGTGACAAAACGTTATGGTAAGGAAGTGGTGATCGGTTTTTTTCCTGCCGATCATTATATTGGTGATCAAGAGGCTTATATTAACACTTTAAAAGCGGCCGTAGAAGTGGCCGTCAGCCAAAAAGCGATCGTTACTTTAGGGATTAAACCCGATTATCCCTCCACCGGTTACGGTTATATCGAACAGGGAGAAAATCAGGGCGAATTTAATGGCCTACCCGTCTATAAAGTGAGTCGTTTTACGGAAAAACCCGATCGCACCACGGCCGAAAAATTCCTGGAAACGGGACTTTTTAGCTGGAATAGCGGAATGTTTATCTTTCAGGGACAAGTGGTTTTAGAGGAGCTAAAAACCCACGCTAATAATATTTTACAACCTCTGATTGATCGGGGCATCGCTGCCTATGAGGATTTAGAGAAAAAAAGTATTGATTATGCTTTGATGGAAAAAACCCAACTCGCTTACGTTTTACCCGCTAATTTCGGTTGGGATGATCTGGGAGATTGGAATTCTCTGGAAAGATTACTAGAAGCAAAGGGCAAAAATATTGAACTGGCCAATCATGTCGGTTTGGATACGGAAGGGGCTATTATCTATGCTAGTGATCGGGAAGAAGCGATCGTTACTATTGGTTTAAAAGATCTGGTAATTGTTCGCGACGGGAAAGCGACTCTCGTTGTCCACAAAGATCGTACCCAAGATATTAAACAAGTTCTCAAGCAATTACAAACCGATCCCAAATTAGAGAAATTGTTATAGGATCGATATTAGTTACTAGCTTTTTCAGTAATCAGTGATCAGTAACCAGTAATCAGTGAAAAGACAGTAGGAAACTTTTAAGTAGATGGGTGGAATTAAATATAAGATGAACGTAGGTTGGGTTGAAGTATGAAACCCAACGTCTGCATGGGTTACGAAGTGCGCTAACCCATCCTACAAATAATTGTGCCTCCCTACTTATTTAATACTGCTCACTTAAAACTCAAATCTGATAACTTACCCACTGATAACTGATAACTGATCACTGATAACTGATAACTTACCCACTGATAACTGATCACTGATCACTGATAATACCGTGTTCTCACTGCCTCAAACCAGTCAAAGACAAAAAGAAATCCTTGAGATAGTTCTCGGCAACGGTTGGGACTATATGCGCGGGGTTTTAACCTTAGGAAAAACAGAAAATCCCCAGATTCCCACCCCAGAAGTTCTCAAAAAAATCCTCGTGGAATTGGGGCCTTTTTATGTCAAATTGGGACAGTTACTTAGTACCCGTCCCGATCTGCTACCTGCTAATTATATCGAGGCTTTAACTGCCCTACAAGCGCAAGTTCCTCCCGTTGCTTGGACAGATATAGAAATAGTCATCACTGAACAGTTAGCAAAACCGATCGAACAGGTATTTAAGTATATTAATCCCCAACCGATCGCCGCGGGATCGATCGGGCAAATTCATCGGGCAACTTTATTATCCGGGGAGGAAGTAGCGATTAAAGTCTTGCGTCCGGGGATCGAAAAAATTGTCGCCCAAGATAGTGCCTTAATTAAGGTAATTGCTGATTTAGTTGCCCTCACAGAATTTGGTCAAAGTTATGACGTTGTTAACTTAGCAGAGGAGTTTATTAAAGCAGTCAATGCGGAATTAGATTTCACCCAAGAAGGTCATTATACTGACCAATTACGCTATAATTTAACCCAGAGTCGGTGGTCAGAACCCAAACAGTTAGTTATTCCTAAAATTTATTGGCACTTAACTAATTCTCGGCTATTAGTGTTAGAATGGTTGGAAGGAAAACAAATTTTAGAGGCTGATGTTTCTAGACCAGCAACTGAGCAAGCAATTTCCCAAAGAAAAAGCGAAATAACTAGAATTTTGTTTCGGTCATTTTTTCAACAAATTTATATTGATGGCTTCTTTCATGCCGATCCTCACCCGGGTAATATCTTCTATCTTGACGATGGTAGAGTGGCTTTAATTGACTGTGGTATGGTGGGCAGATTAGACCCGCAAACTCAACAAATTTTAACAGAATTGTTATTGGCAATTGTTGACTTAGATGCCAAAAGATGCAGTCAACTAACTATTAAACTATCCGAGTCAGTGGTGCCGATTACTTTAGTACAATTAGAGGTGGATTATGAGCGGATGTTGCGAAAATACTATAACCTCAATTTAAATCAAATTAACTTTAGTGAGGTAGTTTATGAACTTTTGCAAATTGCCCGTCGCAATAGAATTAAACTTCCGGGTAATTTAGGTTTATTTGCCAAAAGTCTCGCTAATCTAGAAGGAACTGCCCGAAAATTTAATCCTGATATTAATATCCTGGAAGAAGTCAAACCGCTATTAACTAATATTCTTGAACAACAGTTAATCGGTAGCACTCCCCTACAAACTGCCCTAAGAACAGTTTTAGACTTGAAATCTTTTTCCCTGAAATCTCCCCGTCAAATCGAAGTTTTACTAGATGGTTTAACCTCGGAAACTTTAAATGTTAATCTGAAAATTCGCGACCTAGATAATCTCCGTCGCAGTTTAGATAATTCCGCCAATCGACTAGCTTTTAGTGTGATTATTGGTTCCTTAATTATCGGGGCCGCCATTGTCACAGCCAGCGCCCAATCTCGGCAATTAACTATTATTAGTACCGGATTATTTGCTACAGCTAGTTTTATCGGTTTATGGTTAGTTGTCGGTATCCTGCGCTCGGGGAGATTGCGCTAGAAATTATCGCGATTAAATTAAGATTTGTTGTTGTAAAAATTTCGCCCACTGACTAGCCAATTCAACTTCAGTAAAGGGAATTTTTTCAGGCGATCGCTCCTTAAAAATAAATTCTAGGAAAGGAGAACCTTGGGGGGGAAGAGCATCTAAATCCACCACTTGATTATTAACTAACAGACGGATTTCTTTGACCTCCTCTAGGGAAAAAGTTTGTAAATTAATCACTCCCTTACGAGTTGGCTTTCCCCAAGTGATAATTTTATCTTTTTGACCTAATACAGAATATATATCATACTTAGCTCGCTCGAAGTTTTCCGCCCATGCTCGATAGATTTCCACTTTTTGGTATTCATTCCAACCACTCCAAGCCAACCAAATAAATAGAATTAATAAAGGTGTCCACAATAACCCGCGTTCCATAAACTATCGCCCCAAAATCCTGGTCAATTAATCGTATTTTATGCTAATTGGCAGCAAGGGATTATCAGATGTCAGTTTTCAGTTCACTGATTACTGAAACAAGCTCCCCACTCCCTTGCTGATTCGGAAAAAAAGGGCAGGCAAAGGCCCACCCTAGGATTAATGATTAGTCAATCACACCTTAGACATCGTAGTAGAGGGAGAACTCGTAGGGGTGGGGACGTAAGCGCATCGGGTTAACTTCGTTATCGAGTTTGTAGGTGATCCAGTTTTGGATAAAGTCTTCGGTAAAGACACCAGAATCGGTCAAGAAAGCGTGATCTTTTTCGAGATTTTCCAGAGCTGCTTCCAGAGAACCGGGGGTAGAGGGTATTTTTGACAATTCTTCGGGACTGAGTTCGTAGATATCCACATCGAGAGGTTCCCCTGGTTCGATTTGATTTTTAATCCCATCGATACCCGCACAGAGCATGGCTGCAAAAGCGAGGTAGGGATTAGAAGTCGCGTCAGGACAACGGAATTCTAAACGTTTGGCTTTCGGGTTGCTTCCCGATAAAGGAATCCGAATCGAAGCGGAGCGATTACCTTGGGAGTAGGCCAGGTTTACAGGGGCCTCAAAACCGGGGACGAGACGCTTGTAAGAGTTGGTGGTGGGGTTAGTTAAAGCTAAGAGAGCGGGAGCGTGTCTAAGCAAACCACCGATATAGTACAGTGCCATTTGGCTAAGTCCGGCGTATTTATCCCCGGCGAACAGGGGTTGACCATCTTTCCAGATAGACTGGTGAACGTGCATCCCGGAACCGTTATCACCAAAGATGGGTTTGGGCATAAAGGTGACGGTTTTACCGTATTTCTTGGCCACGTTCTTAATGCAGTATTTGTAGGTCATCAAGTAGTCGGCGGCCCGTACTAGGGTAGAGAATTTAATCCCTAGCTCGTTTTGACCACCAGTGGCGACTTCATGGTGATGTTTTTCGATGGGAACTCCGCAGTCGGCCATGGTTAAGAGCATTTCCGTGCGAATATCTTGAGAGGTATCGGTGGGACTAACGGGGAAATAACCCTGTTTGTAGGCGGGTTTATAGGCAAGATTTCCCTCTTTTTCGTCTTTACCGCTATTCCAACGACCTTCGACACTATCCATGTAGTAATAGCCTGCGTTGGCGGTTTGGTCGAAACGAGCGCTATCAAAGAGGAAAAATTCCGCTTCCGGTCCAAAAAATGCGGTATCACCTAAACCGGTACTGCTAAGATAATCGATCGCTTTCTGAGCAATAGAGCGAGGATCGCGGCTATACCATTCACCGGTTCTCGGTTCTTTGATGCTACAGATCATGCTTAGGGTAGGTTCCTTGTAGAAGGGATCGATCCAAGCAGTGGTGGGATCGGGAACCATGGCCATATCGGATTCGTTAATTGCTTTCCAACCGCGAATACTGGAACCATCGAAGGCAACACCATCGCTGAAAGAGCTTTCATCGATTTGGTCGTAGTAGAACGAGCAATGTTGCCAGATACCCGGCATATCAATAAATTTCAGGTCGATAATCTTAATATTGTTGTCCTGAATCATTTTCAAGACTTCTTGTGGCGTTTCGGGCATGGAAAACTCCTTTGATGTATGGATCAGTTCTTAAGCTTCTCAAAAAATCCATCCTAGACAGTCACTTTGGCCGGTTTTGTATTTTTCGATACAAAATCTTTAATCCTAGCTTGAAAAAATCTGTAATTTCCTTGTTCAGGTCGGTAATTGCTCAGAATGGCGATTTGCCTATCAGCTTCTAGCTCCTCTTGCCACACCTCAAGCACGTTCACTTCTGCAAACACTTGCCGTCTAAGCTAAGACGCATTTTAACCGCCTATACTTAGGGTCTGCGGCAAAAAGTTTTTCGGTGGGGGTTGGGGGTTGGGGGATGGGTTTTACCGATTTTCAGGTGGTCAACTACCTAATTTTCAGGGAAAAAGTCCCTGAATTTTCCCCCGGATCACTCCCCGGTCCGGTACTTTTTGATTGACAAAAGGTCTAAAAGTCTTACCCAACAAGGTTTTTAGCTTTATTCAGCAAGCCCTAATTAATTAAATCTTTTGCCAGATAAGGATTTAGTCGATTTATGCAACCCTATTGAACCATACCAAGTAACGAAGAACCAGAAATTATAACTTTCTTTATCCTCAATTATAACAGTAATTTCTCGATTATTTAATAGGATTAATTCTCCTGCGTACAGACCTTTGCCTCCCTTTCAATCAGGAGCGCAGAACCATTCGCTAAAACCTGGTCGAGTATTGGCTTTTTTTCCTTACTAGATATTTTGGCATTAGCGGGCTATTTCACCTGAAAATATAGACCATTTTCTTGATTACAAAGTAAGAAAAAAACTCTAATAGCAAATCTGTTTTTAATAGTATGATTAACTTCCAATCGAACTTTAAAAACCCGCTCCCCGCTCCCCACTTCCTATTCCCCGCTCTCTTGCCTAAATACTCACCTCGCCTACCTCAACTCTGGCCAGTTAATGCTATTATACACCTAACCAGACATTTTAGCCTCAAATTCTGAAATATAATGTTTGCTTAACCTGGAACGATCAAAGCGTTAGATTAGAAAGAGTCCTTTTTTTAGAGATATTTAAACCTGATGGTCTGGCCTTTTAAACCGAAAACCCGCAAACAAATCGCTCGAATAGAAATTACAGGTGCAATTGCCTCCGATACCCGCAAAAGAGTCTTAAAAGCCCTAGAAATCGTCAAAGAAAGGCAATATCCCGCCCTACTTCTCCGCATTGACTCCCCCGGGGGAACCGTGGGGGATTCCCAAGAAATTTATGAAGCATTGAAGCGGTTACAAAAAAACACGAAAATAATCGCTAGTTTTGGCAATATTTCCGCCTCTGGCGGCGTTTATATCGGTATGGGGGCTAATTATATTATGGCTAACCCCGGCACGATTACTGGCTCGATCGGTGTTATCCTGAGAGGGAACAATCTGGAAAGATTGTTGGATAAGGTGGGAGTTTCGTTTAAAGTGATTAAATCTGGCCCTTATAAAGATATTCTCTCCTTCGATCGAGAATTAACTGATGAAGAAGAAAGAATTCTCCAGGATATGATCGATACCAGTTATCAGCAATTTCTGCAAACCGTCGCCAGCGCTAGAAATTTAGATGTCAATCAGGTGAAAAGTTTTGCCGATGGGCGCATTTTTACCGGTCAACAGGCTTTAGAATTAGGAGTGGTCGATCGCTTGGGAACCGAGGAAGATGCCCGACTTTGGGCGCTAGAATTGGCAGGATTACCCCCAGATAAAACTAAATGTCAGACTATCGAAGAACCGAAACCCCTCCTCAGTCGTCTGACGGGCAATCGTTCCCAAATACCCCTAGGATTACAAAAAACCCTACAGCGTCTAGAATTTGAATTGGAAGTTAACGGACAACTATTGTGGTTATACCGACCCTGATGGCCAAATTAAAGTCGAGAAAAAGGGCGCGTTAACCCCTAAAATTGACTCATCAGGATTAGCGGAGGATGACAATCGTGCAGTGGAAGGTTCGAGCCATTCGGGGAGCAACGACAGTAACGGTTAATACTATTGAAGCTATACGAGAAGCAGTGACAGAACTCCTCGAAGCGATCGAAATCCACAATAGTCTCGATCCCGATGATATTGTTAGTATTATCTTTACGGCAACTCAGGATTTAGACGCGATTTTTCCCGCTGCTATCGCTCGCGAACGTCCCCATTGGCAAAATGTCCCCCTCCTCGATGTGCAACAGATGCACGTCGCTGGGAGTCTGGAAAAGTGTATTCGGGTAATTCTCCACGTTAATACTCTCAAACTGCAAAGCGAAATGCAGCACGTCTATCTGCAAGGGGCGAAAAATCTTCGCCCCGATTGGCAGATTTCTCCAGTCACTATTAATCGCTAAAATCTTCGATAACCTGTTCCCGCATTTTCTATTTCGATTTTATCACTCAATCCAAGCTCTTGGGGGGTTCTACCCCCCAAACCCCTCGCGCATTAGGTTAACTGTGAGATGCTTACACGCAGTTGTTCATATATTTGTACCAGTTTAAGAGTCACTGATAATTGCTGATTGTCGGTGTTTCTGCAAATGTGAGATGCAGCCGACTAAATCTCTATCTCAAGGTCGCGAGAGGACTCCCGTTAAACCGCGCGAGCGGTTAGCGGGGGAGTGTCAATTCCGACAGCCAACTCAAAATTAATTGATTAACTTTTTCGGGATGTTCATCGTGGGGACAGTGACCGGCTTTGGCAATCGGATAAAATTGGGTATTATTTCCCATTTTAGCTCTTTCTTGGTAAATTACCGAACCGGCGATCGGTGTCCAAGGGTCATCCTCTCCCCAGAGTACCAATAAAGGGCGATCGATTTGCGGTAATAATTCCTGGGGAGAAGGTCCGGGGGGTGCTGTCAACACCGATGCAAACACTCCCCACGCACCCGCATCACAGGAGGGTTGATAGATAATTTCGACTAATTCCTCGGTAATCGCAGCATGATCCCGATAAACCTGTTTTAAGGTGTTACGGATGCGATTTTTCTGCCTTACCTGTTCAAAAATAAACTTTCCTGTCACGGGAGAACTAACTAAACCGGTAAAGGCAGCCATGATTAAACGCAGCGGCAAATTTAATTCTTCGGGACGATGGTTTAATCCTCCGGCACAGTTAATAATTACTCCTCCAGCAGTGATTTCGGGAGATTCTGCCATCAGCATTAAGGTAATCAGTCCCCCGATGGAATTACCGATAAATACCGCCGGTTTTGCCATTTTTTCTCGCCAAAAGTCTTGTATTTGCCGCAGCCAAAGGTCGAGACTATAATCTAAAGCTGGCTTATCTGTACCTCCAAATCCCAAAAGATCTAGGGCATAGACTTGATAGCCATTTTCCGCTAAAACGGGGATATTTTTGCGCCAATGACCGATAGATGCCCCAAAACCGTGAATTAATACTAGGGGTTGTCCTTCTCCCCGCACAGTGTAGGGGATGGTGTGACCTTGCCATGTCCAAGACAATTGCTCTAAGCTAGTCCCAGTGATCGGAGATTGTAGTGCCATTGTATGAAGTTTTATTAAGTGATAGGTAAATTATAGAGTAAAAATCAGCCGAGAATTTATGCCACAACGCCAGACTTTTACCAATAACTCGATGGAAATTTCCTATTTACAATGGAGCGATCGAGGTATGCCTCTATTATTATTGCACGGCATGGCGGATCATGCTTTGGTTTGGTCAAGTTTGGGCGATTATTTAAGCTCAAATTATCAAGTTATTGCCCCAGATTTGCGGGGACATGGGGAAAGCGGTAAACCGGCAACCGGTTATCACTTTCAGGATTATATCGGCGATTTAAGGGCTTTAATTAATCATTTAGGTTGGACGCAAGCACATATTTTAGGTCATTCTTGGAGTGCTAAAATAGCGGCAATTTGGGCAACTCAACAGCCGGAAGTATTTAAGAGTTTAATTTTAGTCGATCCCTTTTTTATCGATAAAATGCCTAGTTGGATTAGGATAACTTTTCCAATTCTCTATCAAGTTTTGCCCTTTTTAAAGATTACTCGCTCCTTTGATAGTTATCAGAGCATAGAAGCGATCGCTCGTCAATTAAAACAATATAAAGGTTGGTCAAATCTACAGCAAGAGGTGTTTAAAAATGCCATCGAACAAAAAGCTGATGGCAGTTGGAGCAGTAAATTTACTTTATCGGCACGCGGGGAAATTTTTGAGGATGTCATGGGGTTTGCCGGATTAACTAAAACTTTAGATATTCCCAGTTTATTAATCCTTCCGCAGCAGGGATTAAATCGCACTGCTTGGCAAATTCAATCCTATAAAAAGTATTTAACTTCTCTAGAGATTAAAAAGATACCGGGTAATCATTGGGCATTTTTAGGGGAACCTGAAATTTTTAATCAAGCGGTGGCCGAGTTTTTATCCGTTCGGGAAATTGTCTGATTAGCGGAGAGAACGAATCTGCAATTGGTAATAATCCTCGTCTAAACCTTGATTCTGCTTGTTATTAACCGAATTAAGCTGTTTTTGCAGTGCCAAAATGCGATCGCCCGTAGCAGGATGGGTGCTGAGAATTGTTGGGGTAGAACCCCCCTGTTGTGCTAATTTTCCCATCAAGGAGATCATCGCCGTGGGTGCATAACCAGCCTCAGCTAGATTGTTTAAACCCAGTCGGTCCGCTTCTAATTCATCCTTGCGACTATTGGGCAGATTATAGGCGAGATTGACTCCCAATTGTACCCAAGTTTTTGTGTCTAATCCCGCCGCGCTGAGAAGTCCTTGGGCGAGGGCAGTATTGCGTAATTGGGTGATAGAATGACGACCGACGATATGGCCGATTTCATGGGCAATGACGCTGGCTAATTCTGCCTCATTATCAGCAGTTTTAATCAATCCCGTGTGTAAATAGACAAATCCGCCCATGGTTGCGAAGGCGTTAATGCTATTGTCGCGCACCACTTGAAAAGTGTAGGGAATCTCAGGGTGATCGCTAGTTGCCGCTAATCGCTGGCCGATTTCTTGGACATATTGGTTAATTCTGGCATCTTTGGCCAGTTTTATTTTACCTGATTCTAATAAACCTTGATTAATCTGCCTACCGAGGGCAACTTCCTGCTGAGGAGAAATAGTGGCGAGTTGAATAACCTGCACACCGCGAAAAAGTAAATCCATCCACGAGCGTGCGAAACTAGGTTGGGGATTGACAATCCCGATACTCAGGGTGAGCAGCAGGGAAATTATTGTTAATAGCCAAAAACGGTAGAAAATAGGGCGCATAGACGATTCGATCCCATAAAAACCTCATTCCCATTCTAGACAGTCCCTATCACCCTTTGCCTGCTACTGTCCCCGATTGGTTTGATAGACGTAAAAGTTAAATAAATCGAATAAACTGCCAACAAAAGCAAAGGTGACAGCGATGGTTAACATTCCTTGTAGGGGATAACCGCCGCCGAAAATGGTTAAAAATTGCAGGATTTGGCTAAAACCGGTCTGACAAACCCAAGTAAAGCCGGGGACATGACTGGTGGCCAATAAAGCAGTTAAAATAGAACCCACCAAGAGGACGGGGGCAACAAAACTTAATAGGGTGGAAAATAGCAGGGAACGGAGCAAAGTAATCATGGGTGCTGATCTCCAGAGAATTAGGGGGCGATCGAACGGGAATAGGAATCTATGCTCGCTCCCCTCTAGGATATACGTTCATCTCGGCTAGGGGCGGTTTTTTAAAAAATCTTAAAATATCATTAAGATTCTTGGTTAATAACGATTAAGTGGTACACAAAAGTCAATGCAATAATTGCTGGGTCAGCCTTTTTCAGTGATCAGTAAACAGTAAACAGTAAACAGTGAGGGGTTGGGACGTGGGGACGTGGGGACGTGGGGACGTGGGGACGTGGGAAGAATAAATAAAAATAATCTCCCGTCTCCTGTCTCCTGTCTCGGCTCTTCTCGACTTTGTGTGATAATTTTTGCTTATGGAATCGTGAAATGCTTATCGAGCAAGACTTTTAGGGCTATTTTGCGGATATTACCAGAAGAGCCCTGTCTCCTGTCTCCTGATAACTGATAACTGATAACTGATAACTGATAACTGATAACTGATAACTGATAACTGATAACTGATAACTGGAACTACCTGAAGCATTGATCCCCGTGGTGTGGTACTGTCAATTCAGTGTATTTATCGGCACTGGCTTAAGATTTGTCGCTATTGTCCTCCCCTTCTCCCGTCGCTGTTTTTGAGGCTTTCTATGACCGACATTCCTTTCACCCTAGACCAACTGAGAATTCTCAAAGCGATCGCTGCCGAAGGAAGCTTTAAGCGGGCGGCAGATACCCTGTATGTATCTCAACCGGCGGTCAGTCTTCAGGTACAAAACCTCGAAAAACAGCTAAATGTGCCGTTATTTGACCGGGGCGGTCGGAAAGCCCAATTAACGGAAGCGGGATACCTACTCTTAAGCTACGGCGAAAAAATTATCACTCTCTGTCAAGAAACCTGTCGGGCGATCGAAGATCTACAAAATCTGCAAGGGGGAACCCTGATCGTCGGCGCTTCCCAAACCACGGGAACCTATCTTCTTCCCCGCATGATCGGGCTTTTTCGGCAAAAATACCCAGAAGTATCCGTACAGCTACAAGTTCATTCCACCCGTCGCACCTCTTGGAGCGTTGCTAACGGTCAAGTGGATTTAGCCATTATCGGGGGAGAAGTTCCCGCCGAATTACAAGAAACCCTGCGGATTATCCCCTACGCAGAAGATGAACTGGCTTTAGTCCTGCCTATTTTTCATCCTCTGTCTAAGGTAGAAATGATTCAAAAAGAGGATTTATATCGACTAAAATTTATCACCCTCGATTCCCAATCGACGATTCGCAAAGTTATCGACAAGGTTTTAACTCGTTGCGAGATCGATACCAAGCGCTTAAAAGTGGAGATGGAACTTAACTCGATCGAGGCGATTAAAAATGCTGTACAATCCGGTTTGGGGGCGGCTTTTGTCTCGGTGACAGCGATCGAAAAAGAACTACAAATGGGAGTTATCCACGCTACCAGAATTAAAGATGTGGAAGTACGACGCACTTTGTCGGTAATTATTAACCCGAATCGCTATCGCTCGAAAGCTGCCGAGGCTTTTACCCTAGAAATACTACCGCAATTCTCCACCTATCCCGAATATCTGGCTGACGACCACAACTTTGAACCGATTCCTAATCCGCAACCCGCCGAAATTATTAGTAAATAAGTCGCTCGAGATGGGCAAAATCTCCCTCGGAACATTTAAGCTATCTCTTGGGAAAATTACTGGCCCGATAAATTACTTTTTGATCGACTTTAATCCAATGGAGACTCTCTAAACGATTTCTAAGATTAGTAATAGTTAGGGCTTGCTGAATAAATCTAAAAACCTTGTTGGGTAAGACTTTTAGACCTTTTGTCAATCAAAAAGTACTGGATATGGGAGTGATCGGGGGGAAAT
>MTBT01000281.1:24113-27480 GCA_002282935.1 Microcystis sp. LSC13-02
AATACCTCTACTTTTTCAGAAGCAATTCTGTCTAAGCAAGTAATCTCTGTGAACCAAGAATCCCCGTCTCTTTAGAGCGGGGAGTGTCAAAAGCCGAAAATTTATCTCTAGGTTAAATTGCACAGCTTGTTTTCCCGGTAGATCAAGCTTTAGATTTTTTTCTTATTTCCTTGAGCGAAAAATGTCTATTATCAAAGGCGATATTATCCCGCCAATTTATGTTACCAGCGATCGGTCAAAATCATCCCCAATCTGGTAATTATGCCCCCCTAGATAGCCATCTCTGGGCCGATGCCACCTATCCCCTCGGAGCGCATTATCGGGGTGATAGTGTCACCTTTGCCGTCTATTCTAAAAATGCCAGTCAGATTCTTCTGGAAATCTACGATCGCCCGACGGGAGAAAACGCTAAGTATGATTACTGGTTGACAAAAAAACCAAATGATGATATATGGCGGGCAAAAATCGCCGGTATTCCCCCGGGCAGTTACTACGCTTTTCGCTGTTGGGGTTCCAATTGGCAATTTGATCAAAAATGGCAAAGAGGTCACAGTAACGCTGGTTTTCGGGCAGATGTGGACGATTTCGGCCATCGTTTTAACCCCAATAAAGTCCTCTTCGATCCCTACACGCGAGAACTTTCCCACGACCTTGAAACCCCGGCCATGATCGCGGCCGGAGAAAATGCGGGAATGTATGCCACGGGAGAAGGGGACTACAAAGGAATGATCCGGCGGCAATACGATACGGGCAAATGGTCGCCCAAAGGCATTGTTATCGCGCCGGATGGGACTTCTACCGGGATTCGTCCCCGTCTGGGTGCGGAAAAAGCGATCATTTATGAGGCCCATGTGCGCGGTTTAAGCAATCACCCCTCCGCTAGTCGTTTAGAAGATATTCTCAAGGGAATTACGGGTTTTGAGGAAGTGGCTAACGTTCCCGACCAGTACAGGGGAACTTATGCGGGAGCCGGCTATATGGCCAAATACCTGAAAGCACTAGGATTTACCACGATCGAACTCTTACCCGTCCAAGAAACCGCTAACGATAATAACCCCGACGATCGCCCCGGTGGTAACTATTGGGGTTACATGACCTTTGGTTATTTCGCCCCCGATCGCCGTTATGCTTATGATCGCTCCCCCGGTGGACCGACCAGAGAATTTAAGGCCATGGTCAAAGCTTTCCACGACCAAGGTATAGAAGTTTATCTCGATGTGGTCTATAATCACACGGGAGAAGGAGGCAATTGGGGCAGCAACGATGTCACCGGATTTGTTAGTTTTGGTGGTTTTGATGTGGTGGAATACTATCAACTCACCGATGAACATTATCTAGTCGATGGGGCCACCGGCTGCGGAAATCAATTAAACTTTTCCCATATTGTCACCTGTAATCTGGTTCTTGATTCCCTCACCTATTGGTTAGAAACCATGGGAGTTGATGGTTTTCGTTTTGATCTGGCCACCGTCCTCGGTCGAACTCCTTCTAGTCATGAACGGGAAGATTGGAGCAAACAAAAACAATTCTTTCCTAAACATCCTTTGTTAGAAAAGATCGAGAAATTAGGCAAGAAATACGATGCCGAAATGATCGCCGAAGCTTGGGATATCTGGGGTTACGAAGTGGGGAATTTCCCAACGGGTTGGGGAGAATGGAATGGCCGTTATCGCGATGCAATCCGGCGTTTTTTAAAGGGGAATAGTAATACTTTTCAATTCATCGAACAGGTGAACGGAGATTATCGCAATTTTAACGACCAAGGCGGACCACAAAAATCGATCGGTTTTATTGTTGCCCACGATGGTTTTACCCTGATGGATTTAGTCAGTTATAACAATAAAAATAACCTCAATCCCTGGCCTTTTGGTCCTTCCGATGGCGGCAATAATAATAACGATTCTTGGGATTCTGGCGGTAATCAGTCCTTACGTCGCCAAAGATTACGCAACTTTTGGACGATTCAATTTTTGTCTCGCGGTGTGCCGATGACTGTCTGGGGTGATGAATTTGGCCGCAGCCAAAATGGTAATAATAATCCCTACAATATTGATAGTGTGGCCACTTGGAATAATTATGATATGATCGCCACCCGTTCACCCCATCTACTGCCCACGGGTTATCGGGAAGCTTATCATAATAATTTTGGCACGGGAACTAATCAAGAAGAACGCAATCCTTTATTTATTTTTGCCGCTTATATTGCTCACTTAAGACAGAATCATATAGCACTCAAACAGCGCCGCTACGGTGATATGGTTCTCGATGCGGGCAATAATGTCACCTACTTATTTAAAAAACCCGATGGGGTTAGCGATTTAACTGCCCATGATCGCTCTATTTGGTTTTTAATTGATGGTAGTGCCGTCGGTGATCACGATTTTTTGGTGTTAATTAATATGTATTATCTGCCGGTGGATTTTCGCATTCCCTCACCACCCGATAATTATCGTTGGCTAAGAATTATTGACACGGCAGCTTGGGCAGAAACCGATTATAATTGTTGGTCTGTGGATCAAGGGACAGTAATTGCCGATCGCTATAAAGTCAATGGTTTTTCGATCGTGGTTTTGGAGGAGGTTAACTAAACTACCCACAGCGATATCGGGGGTAATTTGGGGACAGATCGGGCAGCCCGCTAACATTGAGATCGAGATCGATTCTCAGCTGATTTCTGCTATATTTTTGGCAACAGAGAAATATCAAACCCCGCTGCATCTCAGTTTTGCCACCCGCACTTAGCCCAAAATTGCCGTTAAATGTCTAAAACTAAAAGTAGTGTTATTATCCTAACTATAATTTGTATTATCGCCACGGCGATCGGAATTTATCTGATCGGTGGTATCGACTCCCAAAAATTACAGATCTGGTTAAAACAAATGGGAATTATGGCCCCCATTTTGTATATTATTCTCTACACGATCGGCACAATTTTAATTCTGCCTTCTACCCCCTTAAACCTCAGTGGTGGCGCGATCTTTGGAGTGGTTATGGGAACAGTTTGGACAACGATCGCCGCTTTGGTGGCCGCTATAGTTGCCTTTGCTTTTACCCGTACTATTGGCCGGGAATATACCGCCAAAAAATTTCAGGGAAAATGGCAAGCGATCGATGCAGAAATGCAGCAAGGGGGACTATTTTATATGTTTGCTATCCGTCTATTACCGATTATTCCCTACGGTATCGTTAACTTTGTTGCCGGATTAACTTCTATCCGTTTTCGCGATTATTTCATCGGTACTTTATTAGGCACTGTCCCCGGAATTTTACCCTTTGTCTTGACATCCTCACCGCCGTAAACGGACGGTGATTCCCAAACCTCACGATTTAGGTTTCTGCTTCTTTCCCTTGCGGGGTTCCGCACCTG
>MTBT01000282.1 GCA_002282935.1 Microcystis sp. LSC13-02
TAGTACAATAATTTTATTTTAATCCTAAATCTGGTTATTAAAGACTGATTATCTATTGCCTCTCCTGATATGTAGGGAGGCACAATTATTTGTAGGATGGGTTAGCGGTAGCGTAACCCTTGCAGGTGTTGGGTTTCATGCTTCAACCCAACCTACGTTCTGATTATCTATTGCCTCTCCTGATATGTAGCCTATACTCAACGGATATAGTATAACTATCTCTGCCATTACTTTTGAAAAATGCTATAAATTTCCTCGGCAATATTTCTGCTACCTCCGGACTCTCCCACTCTAATTTTGCCATTTTCTAAACATCTGTGTAAATAACGAGAATCTGCCAAAATATCGATAATTTTAACCGCGGCATTTTTAAATAAATTTACCTGGGTGGGTTTCTGTCCAATAGTTATCACCGATTCCCCTAATAAGCGCATTTGTGCCTCAGCAAAAGGGTAGGTAAATTGGGGACCAAATCCGGGTATTTGGATGACGGGTTTTCCTAATCCTACTGCTTGTTCTACTGCTGTCCCCGCCATGGCTAAACAAGCGTCACAATGGTGTAAAATATCGGCAAAAGCATCACGATAACAGCATAATAAAGCCCCATTTTTCTCTAATTTTCCCGCTCCTAAATAATGCCATCCTTCTTGTTTAGCTAAATTTTCTAAGTCGGTTTCTGTGATACTAGGAACGATAGCAGCCCGAAACTGCATCGGTTTAATTTTAACTATTTCCTCACAGACTTGTAACTGTAAAGCTAAATTACTCAAAGCTTCCGGTAAACGACTCCCCGCTAATAAAGCAATCATGGGAATTTGACTATCTAATTCTAAATCTTTACCCGTTGGTGTTAAGACATCCATAATCGGATAACCAGCAAAAATCGCTTTTTTAATCCCCCGATTTTGTAGGTCTGTTGCTGTATATTTATCCCTAGTGAAAACCCTTAAACAATTCTTCGATCTTAAACATAATTCTGTGAGTAAAGGTAATTTAATTGTGCCTTCGTAATAACTGGAAGTAGAAACAATAAAAGCCACAAAAGGACGACCGGTTAAAGAAGCGATCGCAATCGGGACAATATCCCCCACTGCTATCAATAAATCACAATCCTTGCTAACTTTAAAAGCTGCCTGAATTTGTTTAATAGTTAGACCGATTAATCCCGCACCAATATCCTTAATCCAATTAAAAAGATTGGTATAAATAATTCCCCCCGATGGCATAGTAGCAGTGGGGGCAATAATTGGTACGGGCAATTTTTGATAAGCTTTTCCCTCTCCCACAAAAGGCAAAGCAGCTATAGATAATTGAGGCTGAATTTTTTGTAATTCCCCCAGAATTAAACTAGCATTTAAGTCCTCACCATGACCATTACTAAGAAATAAAACCTGTTTAAGCATCGATTTGTTATCCTCTATATTCCCTTGCAGCCAAAGAAACGGCCACTGTCACCGATTTTGCTTCTATTTGCTTGCTTACTAGCAAAGTCTTGCCCATTTTTAAAGCGGCAGCTTCAGCGACGCTAGGGGTTCCCATTTCCTTATTGACAATGGCCGAGGGATTGGGGACATTAATATCTCTCAACTCCTTGGCAGTAAAGGTTTTTAGAGGCAATCCTTTCTCTTGACAGTAGGCAATTAAACCCCGTTCATCAGCTTTGATGTCAAGGGTGGCAATACCAGCAATAGCGGCTAAAGAGAGGTGATAACGCTGAAAAATATCCCTAATTGCCCTATCTATGACTGCTTTCTCCGTCCCACGGATGCAACCTATTCCTAGCCATAATACTCGTCCATACCATTGGTGATGATCAATCCCAATTAAATCGATTGCGG
The DNA here is from genome assembly GCA_002282935.1 of Microcystis sp. LSC13-02. GTDB lineage: Bacteria > Cyanobacteriota > Cyanobacteriia > Cyanobacteriales > Microcystaceae > Microcystis. Next base: position 1,839 of record MTBT01000282.1, read on the forward strand.
GTGGGTGGAAAGCAGGGGAAGTGCTAGTCAACATTGGTGTTGCCTCTAATTGTCGCGGGATTAGGATTGCCAACGGGGAGAATCACCTTAAGGCTGTTTGCTATTTACACAAGACTACAATATTTTTACTGGTTGAAATTGTTCGCGTTCGTCTAGTTGCCAAGCTTGTAAATCGATCGCTCGTCCTGAAACTACGGAGACAATTAAATAAGTATATCCTGACCAGGCTAATTGGCGATCAATTTCCGAAGGAATGGCGGCATGATCGGGATGGGAATGATAGATACCAATAATTTCTAGCTGGTTTTCCCGCGCCGATTTTTGAGCTTGTAAAAGCACTTCTGGAGCAATACTAAAGCGGTTTTTCCTATTACCTGACCAGTTATTTTCTGTTGCTTGCATGGTGATAACTTCGGCTGCTGTCTCGGTAATTTTTCCCAAGAGTAACCCACAACATTCTTCGGGATAGGTGGATTCTGCGTGGGTGAAAATGCGCTGGTAAATTTGTTCTGTAATCAGGAGCATAGTGGAAAATTTTCAAAACCTATTGATGTTAGTTTGCTTTGGCTATAGGGAACTTGAAAACTGACTGCATCTCAATTTTCGAGAAATATCTATAGGATATTTTGGACGCACGGGATGCGCCCCTACCATTGGCGCAATAATATTATTGTAGAGGCCAATTGCCTTCGCTCTCTTTTAATAACTTCTGCATCGCTGACTCAGGAATAACTTATTCTTGGCCAGTTCCGGCCAGTGTTAAATTGATTAATAGACTCTTTAACTTATCGTCCCCTAACCTTTGCCACTGAATTGATAAATGTCGATCGATTTTCGCAATCTTAATACACTTTGGGGTTCTATTTTAGTCGAAACATTGGCCCGTTTGGGATTGAAGATAGGGGTGGTTTCTCCCGGATCGCGATCGACTCCTTTAACGGTAGCCTTGGCAAGACATCCCCAGATTGAAGCTATTCCCATCTTAGACGAGCGCTCGGCTGCCTTTTTTGCCTTGGGATTAGCCAAACAATTATATCAACCGGTGGTTTTAGTCTGCACTTCTGGCACTGCCACGGCTAATTTTTATCCCGCAGTCATTGAAGCAAAAGAAAGTCATGTCCCTTTATTAATTCTAACCGCCGATCGCCCCCCAGAATTGCGTCATGCTCATGCCGGTCAGACTATCGATCAAGTCAAACTCTACGGTAATTATCCAAATTGGCAAGCGGAAATTAGCTGTCCTAGTGCCAATATCGAGCGTTTACGCTATCTCCGTCAAACCATCATCCACGCGTGGTTGCGCTGTCTCGATCCTGTCCCCGGAGTGGTGCATCTGAACTTACCATTTCGGGATCCCCTCGCACCAACTCCCGATCTAGAAATTAACAATTTAGAGGCTAATTTTGACCAAGAGGCTTTTTTTAGCCATATATCTCGGCAAAATATGCCAATTAACCACTCACTTCTCCAAATTCCTTCTTTACCCCCCAAAGGAATTATCATCGCGGGATTAGCTTCCCCGCAAAACCCCGAAAGTTACTGTCAGGCGATCGCTAATTTAGCCCGATCGCAACAATATCCCGTCTTAGCGGAAGCTTTATCTCCTCTGCGAAACTATGCAGGGTTAAATCCCCATCTCATCACCACCTATGATTTATTATTGCGGAATCCTGCCATTAAAACCCAATTAACCCCCGATGTTGTCCTACAAATTGGCGAATTACCCACCAGCAAAGAATTACGGACCTGGTTAGAAGAAATCGACTGTCCGCGCTGGATTATCGATCCCCATCCCGATAATTACGATCCTCTACAGGGAAAAACCGGACATCTCAGGGGAAATATCGAGCAATTAGGGCATCTATTCCCAGATAAAACCGATAATAACCAAGAATATCGGCAATTATGGCAAAAATTCGACCAGCAAGCTAGATTAACCATCGATCGCCTTTTGGCAGCAGAAACTAAACTGATTGAAGGGAAAATCCCCTGGCTGCTTTCCCAATACCTCCCCCCCCAGACTCCGATCTTCATCTCTAATAGTATGCCTGTTCGCTATGCTGAATTTTTTAACCCGCCTAGCGATCGCCAAATTCGTCCCTATTTTAATCGCGGGGCCAATGGCATCGACGGCAACCTCTCCACTGCGATAGGAATAGCTTATAAAAATGTTCCCAGCCTACTATTAACGGGAGATTTAGCCCTATTACACGATACAAATGGTTTTTTAATCAAAAATTATTTTGTTGGCTCCTTGACCATAATTTTAATCAATAACAAGGGGGGAGGCATTTTCCAACTGTTGCCGATCGCCAAATTTGACCCTCCCTTTGAAGAATTTTTTGCCACTCCCCAAAATATCGACTTTTGCCAACTCTGTCACACCTACGGTATCGATTACCATTTAATCAGCGATTGGACTGATTTTCAGCAAAAAATCGCAGTTTTGCCGGAATCAGGCATAAGATTACTAGAAATATCCTGCGATCGAGCTTTTAATACCCAATGGTTCCTCAGTAATTATGTGTAGGGTGTGGGGTGTGGGGTGTGGGGAAGCTGCCTATTGCCTATTAATTCCCTTTTTGGAGAAAGTGAATACAATAGGTGGAAAGCGCGTTAAAAAAGTCCGATGAATCGACAAAGACGGCAAAAATCAAGACAATTTTCTCTCCCTAGATATTCTATCTTTCCCCCGGAACAATGGCGATCGGGAGTGACTTCTTTGGTGATTAGTTTGGTCTTGTCCCTACTGATTTTAAAACTGAATAGCTCTAGTCTCTCCACTGCAACCATAAATATTTTTAATCCCTCCACTGTGGGGGAGAATTTAGCCGGTAAGAGTCTAGATGAGTCAGAAAAGCAGAAAATCGCCGAATTTTTGCAAATTACCCCGCCAGAAACCGAATTAACCCTCGATCGCACTCCTTTGTTTATTCTCCACGATACAGCTTGGAGTATGACTGCGGGTAACATCGAAGAACAGAAAAAATATGCTCGCGGTCCGATGAAATTGGGTCCCAATGTTTACATCCCCCGCAAAGCGAATTCCAGGGATAGAGATATTTTAGACTCGATCGCCCGGCCTTTTTTTGAACGTCACCGTCCCACTGCCACTTTTTATGAACAAGCGGCCGAAATGCTGCCCGCAGACACCAGAGATCAATTAGTGCGTCAACTGTGGCAACTTACCCCAGAAACTATCCGCGTCAAGGGTTTTGCACTTGCTTTAGAGGGTGTTCCTTTGAGTACGCGATCGGCGACTGAGTTAGAAAAAAGGGCGAGAATTTGGTTAAATACGCCTTCAGAAGCCGTCTTTAGACGTTTAGTCAAAAAATATCCCACAAATTACTTTGATGGGGCAAAAAGCACCGCATTATGGGCAACAGCAGCGATTTGTGATCAGGTATCTCACCCTAATTGCGATCGCTTGCGACCAGTTTTTGCCGAAAGAAATCGTCGGGTTATCGAAAATTTGGGTTAAAACCCCGTCCTTTGAGGACGGCTTTAAGCTAAAATGGAAAAAGCGATAACCAAGCTAAAAACTGAACCTT
>MTBT01000283.1 GCA_002282935.1 Microcystis sp. LSC13-02
ACGATAGTGAGAGTATTACCCGTCAACTGAATGCGGGTACTTACTTTGTCCGGGTTTATCCCTATAGTGGCAGCACTAACTATAACTTAAGCCTGTCGGCTACCACAGCCACAGTCACCCCCGGATATAGTGCCATTTCAGGATACGGTTTAGTTAATGCCGCAAGAGCCGTCGCCGGAGCCTTGAATCAAAGTCCTTTTGCCGATGTTCCCACTTTTGGTGGTGCTAATGACTGGGGGGTTAACTTAGTTAATGCTCCCGAAGCTTGGGCAAGCGGTTATACAGGACAGGGAATCGTAGTTGCTGTACTAGATACAGGAGTTGACCGCAATCATGCCGACTTAGCGGCCAATATTTGGACGAATGCGGGCGAAATTGCCGATGATGGTCTTGATAACGATGGCAACGGTTACGTTGATGACGTTTATGGCTGGAACTTTGCCAATGGCAATAATAACACTTTAGATGGCAACCGCCATGGTACTCATGTGGCGGGAACCATTGCTGCTGGTAATAATGGTTTCGGAGCCACTGGTGTGGCCTACAATTCCAGAATTATGCCAGTGAAAGTTTTGAGCGATTCCGGTAGTGGCAGCTATAGTGGCGTTGCCCAAGGAATTCGCTACGCGGTAGATAACGGTGCTGATGTAATTAATATGAGTTTGGGGGGTGGTAGCACTGACAGTGCAGTTCAATCGGCCCTCCAGTATGCCAGCAGTCGCGGTGTTATCGTGGTTATGGCCGCCGGTAATGCGGGCGCAGCTCAACCCGGTTATCCCGCTTCCAGTGCCACCTCTTGGGGTCTTGCCGTCGGTGCCGTTAATAGTTCTAACCAGATGGCTTCCTTCTCCAATCGTGCTGGCTCTAATTCCTCAATGATGTATGTCACTGCCCCCGGCGTGCAAGTGTATTCTACTCTCCCTAATGGTGGCTATGGTTTCTTGAGTGGAACCTCCATGGCAGCACCTCATGTAGCTGGAGTGGTGGCCTTAATGTTGAATGCCAATCCTAATCTGACCGATGCTCAAGTACGTCAAATTATTACTGCCACAGCAGGTAATGTCGCCTAAAACTTGGCTGTTTTTCGGACTCAGATTTCTTATCTTCAGCCATCAGCTTTTCGCTGATGGCTGATTCCTAGGTCTCAGACAAAAAAAACTCGTTTACTTTTCGGTAAACGAGTTTACTTTCCATGATACCATTAATAGTCCTTTGAGTTATTTGGCAACTGCTACCGCCGCTTTGACGGTCTGAGGCTGGGGCTGCAGGTCGCGCAAACTTGGGAAAAGGAAGTGGTTTTCCTCCACATATTGCGCTCCAAACAGTCCTTTTTCAGCCCAGAAATAGCGATCGGTTGTATGCTCGTTACGCTTAACAATCAATAAAGCTGGTGGGCTAATGCCTATAGCTTGAATGTACTTGCGCGCCGCAGTTACAGGTTTATCTTCGCCACTTTCAATACTATACTGGGGTATGAGTTCAAGTATCTTACGTCCTTCTTGACGACGGCGACTCTTACGTTTCCGTTTTCTGGCCAACCCAATTACCTCCTGTTTTGGCTAATCGCTGTAATGGTAATGATAGTTACAAAAGCCGTAGCGATTATATCCCTTCTAGACCAAGAAATCAAGTGTCCCTCACAAACTTAATTACAGACAAATTTGACTAGAAGCTAGACTGAGACTAGGTTTAAGTTTTTCTGACGAAAACACTGCCCCAAATCCCGATACAAAACTTATTATTCTTAAACTTTTTTTAATATATACCGTGATCCACCCCGAAAATAGTGACCAAACCCTTGTCCTAATTGCTTTTTGCCGGTTGCCCTCGACTCAAGAGGAGGGTCATTCTCCCCTATGTAAACTGGGAAACAAAACTCGCAACCCTAGCTGTATCTAGGTTTTCTGATTTTTTACTTTTTACTTTCTTGGTATGCCCTTCTCCTCCCCCTCCCGGACTCCCCTGAGTGATGATTTTATTGCCCTCTGTCAGGCACAGATGGAACTTTTGCGAGAGCAAATGGAAACGGACAGAAGTGCAGTTTATTTAAATGAACCTTTATCGAGCAATTTAATCCCAGTCGTTGTTTATCCGCCTTTTAACCCCCCTTCTACCCAAAAAAAGCGGCTTTCCTTACAACCAGGGCAACCGGCGGCAGACTTGTTAACTGCGGTTAAGTTAGAAGATTTATCCCACCTCTGGAGTAATCAGGAGACCGTCAGCGGTCATCGCTTGTTTTTACCCTTAATGTATGAAGAGGGCATGATCGGATTATTGGTGGCAACCAGAGAAAAACGACCTTGGCAAAGTTGGGAATTAACCCAGATGGAAAAAATCACCCAAACCCTCGCTTTAGCCTGTGTACTCGATCGCCAATTGGGAGAAGAACGTTATTATCGACAATGGCAAAGTCAGCGCCTCGATACCTTTCTCCATCAAATCCGCAATCCCCTCACCGCTTTAAAAACCTTTGGTAAACTTCTGCTCAAAAGGCTTTTAGCCGAAGAAGGTAACGATCCCGCCATTACTGGTATCCTGAGGGAAAGCGATCGAGTTCGGGACTTAATCGCCGAATTTGAAGCACAAATCCACCAAGAAAGCGAAAATTACCCCACTGTCGATATTCCTCTCCTGCAAGCGCAATCTTCCCCCACCGCCTTTCTCTTGCCTGCTGACAGCAGCCAACTAACTCCGATCGATCTCCATGATATTCTCGATCCGCTGCTCCTTTCGGCCCAAGCGGTAGCCAAAGAGAGAAATCTCCGTCTAGAAACGATTCACGGGGAAGACATACCACTTATTTGCGCCAATATCCCCGGTTTGCGGGAAGTATTCAGCAATTTAATTGATAATGCCCTCAAATATACTCCTGCTGGCGGAAAAGTCACCGTCGAGGTGCAGAATGTTAAGAATAGTGTAGAAATTGTTTTTAAAGACACGGGTTATGGTATAGCGAGGAGCGATCAAGAAAGAATTTTTCAACGTCACTACCGGGGAGTGCAAGCAGGGGGAGATATACCGGGTACAGGATTGGGTTTAGCGATCGCCAAAGAATTAATTACCAGCATGGGGGGGAGGATTGAATTTATCAGTCCCAATCCCGAGCAAACAAGTTCCCTCTACCCCGGCACGGTTTTTCGGGTTCATATACCAGTTATAGCCGATGATAACCTCAGTATAGAGGGATGATCTGGTGGTCAATTCTGCCTATTTTCTCGCTCGGGAGATTCCTGGGGCGATCGGTTAAAATATATGGAAAATATCAGTGTCAATGGTAACTTGGCTGTGAACCAAAGAATTAACTAATTATGCCGACTATCGAACAATTAGAACCCGCTAATAAGGCCGATGTGGTAGTATATATGCCCTACTATGCCAAGGACAAACATAGTATCCTGCCCTATGCGATCGCTTTGTATCAAGGAGGATCTTTAGAAGGTCGTCGTCGCATAGAAAACAGTCAAGGGATTCCCTTTGTGGCATCTTGGTATGTATCAAAATTGCCCTCGGAATTGACCCGTTGTCGTTTACAATTTGAAGGACAGGCCGACCTAAGCTATGAGATGACGATTATTAACGCCGAGTTGATCGAATATCTCATCGATGCGATTAAACTCTTTAAGCAGCTAGGTTCAGCCGACTTTTCGCAGGGATTTTATCGGAAACTGCTGCGATTTGAAGAATAAAAGTCGGGATTTTACGGGTTAAAAGGAGCAAATCGTGGCGAAATCAGCCAAATCTATACTCATATCTTCCCTAGAACCCCTCAGTGGTAAATCGGGAACTATCGTCGGTTTAGCACATCTCTTGCGGCAAAAAGGACTAGAGATAAGTTACGGCAAACCAGTGGGCAATTGTCCGGGATACGTCGATGGGCAATTGGTCGATGAGGATGTAGAATTTATCCGGCAATTACTAGAATTATCCCCCGAACAGCTGCGTTTACCCGTGATCTATACAGATGTGGATTCCGTTGCTAAACGTCTGCAAGGTGCAGATAAACAGGACTACGGTAATATTCTTGCTGGCTATCTCGATCGGGTTAACAGTGATATTACCCTCCTCGAAGGGCCGGGGACTCTCTGGGAAGGGAGTATTTTTCAGTTATCGATGGGGGAGATGGCCAAAATTCTCCAGACTCCGATCCTATTGGTGGCCCGCTATAGTTCTCCCCTAATTGCCGAGAGTCTGCTGAAAGCAAGAGAGGAATTAAATAATCAGCTGCTGGGGGTAGTGATTAGTGATATCCCGGCCGATGATTGGGAGGAAGTACAATCTCTCCTTAAACCCTATCTGGTAAGCCAAGGTGTGGAAGTTTTAGGACTGTTACCCGCTAGTAAACTGCTGCGTAGTATTAGTGTTCGGGAAATTGTCCATCTTTTAGGGGCCAAAGTATTATGTCGGCCCGATCGTTTGGATTGGATGGTAGAAAGTTTAGCGATCGGGGCAATGAATGTCAACGCCGCTTTAGAATATTTTCGCAAGGGGGAAAATATGGCGGTGATTACGGGTGGCGATCGCACAGACCTACAGTTAGCTGCCCTAGAAACTTCCACCACCTGTTTAATCTTAACTGGTTCTATCTCTCCAGATCCCCTGATTTTGGGCCGGGCTGAGGATTTAGAAGTACCGATTCTCTCGGTAAATTTAGATACTCTCACCACCGTGGAAATCGTCGATCAGGCCTTCGGGAAGATTCGCTTACAGGAACAGGTAAAAGTCGCTTGTATTCGAGAATTAATGGAGGAATATTTCCAGATCGATCGCCTGTTAGAAAAGTTAGCAATAGGGGCGTAATTTCTCCCCGGCTGCCGAGAATTTCATTGGAAACCCCTTCATGAGTCTATCCTCCTCCCCTGTGTCCCCTCTGGTCAAAGAAAATGACTGGAGCTTATTATTAAGATTACTTCCCTACGCGAAAAAGCAAAAAGCCCTGCTATTTTGGTCATTAATACTCCTTTTTCCCCTATCTCTCACAGGGGCGATCCAACCCTTAATTATCGGTCAAGCGGTCTCCCTTTTGCAAAAGGAACAAACTTGGGATTTTTTGGCTCGAATGCCCTTAATAGCAGCCATCAATACCCTAATTATTATCCTCTCGGTTTCGATTATTTTACGACTGATTTTAGGGACAATGCAAGGTTATCTAGTGCAGAAAGTCGGTCAGTCAATTACTGCTAATGTCCGGGAAGATTTATTTACCCATGTCACCTCCCTTTCCTCTAGTTTTTTTGATCGCTCTCCCGTGGGACGTTTAGTCACTCGTTTAACCAGCGATGTGGAAGCATTAGGAGAAGTTTTTGCTAGTGGGGCGATCGGAGTTGTCAGTGATTTGGTCAATATTTTAGTTATTATCATCACCATGTTTACCCTGCAATGGCAATTAGCTTTATTGTTGGTGTTGATGTTATTTCCCGTCACTGCTTTAATTATCTTTTTTCAAAAACAATACCGCATCGCTAACTATCAAGTCCGCGAGGAATTATCAAAACTTAATGCCCAATTACAGGAAAATGTAGTCGGAGTTAATATTGTTCAATTATTTCGCCGCGAACGCTTTAATGCTGAAATGTTTCGCGCTATCAATACTCAATATCGTCAATCCCTAGATAAAACAATTTTTTATGATTCGGCTGTCTCGTCCACTTTGGAATGGATCGGATTAATTGCCGTGGGAGGAGTATTATGGTTAGGTGGGATTTTTATTCTCCAGAAAACCATTGATTTTGGGGTTTTATCAGCTTTTATTTTATTCTCCCAACGTCTCTTTAATCCCCTGCGTCAGTTTGCCGAAAAATTTACCATGTTTCAAGCGGGTTTTACTGCTATAGAACGAATTGGTGAATTAATTAGTATTCCCATTGAAATCACCGATTCTAACAATTATAAAGAGATTTACTTCCCAGAAAAACGTCAAACTGGCGAGATTATTTTTGAGAATGTTTGGTTTGGTTATAAACCCGATGAATATATTATCAAAGGTCTCAATTTTACCATTCATCCAGGGGAAAAAGTCGCTTTAGTTGGTCCCACCGGTGCGGGAAAAAGTTCGATTATTCGTCTTCTCTGTCGTCTTTACGAACCAAGTAAGGGCAGAATTCTAGTGGATGGTATCGATATCCGTTATCTTCCCCAAGCGGAATTAAGACGTTATATCGGTGTCATTCTCCAAGAAACTTTTCTATTTGCCGGAGATGTTACTCGCAATATTACTTTAGGGGAAAATTATGATTTTGAGCAAGTGAAGGCAGCAGCTAAATTAACTAATATCGATCACTTTATCGAGGAGTTACCCGATGGTTATCATACCCTTTTACGGGAACGGGGCTCAAATTTATCGGGAGGACAAAAACAATTACTCGCTTTTGCGAGAGTCGCTATTCGTAACCCCGAAATTTTAGTTTTAGATGAAGCTACCGCTAGTTTAGACGTGGGGACAGAAGTATTAATTCAAGAAGCTTTAGAACAGATTCTAGTCGATCGTACTGCTATTATTATCGCCCATCGTCTCTCTACTATTCGCGATGTCGATCGAATTCTTGTCCTTAAACGCGGGGAATTAGTCGAATCGGGAACCCATGAAGATTTATTAACCAAAGACGGCCTCTACGCTAGTTTATATAAACTGCAAATGTTAGGCACAGATATTTAACAGTTAACAGTGATCGGTTACCAGTTATCAGTCATCAGTTATGAGATTAAAGTGATAAGTTTTAAGTTTTAAGCTTTAAATGATATTATTCGCCGATCAATCTTCACTAATTACCAATTACTGTTTACTGATTACTGATTACTGACAAATCCCCCCACTTCCCCACTTCCCACAATGCCTTCGCCAGAATCTGCTCCGCTAGTATCACAACTGCAAAAAAAAGTCAATAGTTTAGATGTACCATTTTATGCACCGGGGCATAAGCAGGGGGAAGGAATCGGGGAAGATTTAAGTAATTTACTGGGAAAAAGCGTCTTTAAAGCCGATTTACCCGAATTACCCGACCTTGATAATTTGTTTGCCCCGACGGGAGTGATTAAAGAAGCGCAAATTTTAGCAGCCGAGACATTTGGGGCAGATAAAAGCTGGTTTTTGGTCAATGGTTCCAGTTGTGGCATTATTGCGGCGATTTTAGCCACTTGCGGCCAGGGAGATAAAATTATTTTGGCGAGAAATATTCATAAATCGGCAATTTCAGGCTTAATTCTCTCTGGGGCGCAGCCTATCTTTATCAATCCCGAATATAATCCCACTATCGATCTAAATTTAAATATAACCCCCCAATCCCTCGAAAATGCCCTGAAACTTCATCCCGACACCAAAGCGGTGATGGTAGTCTCTCCCACCTATCAAGGGGTTTGCTGTGACTTAAAAACTATCGCCCAGATTACCGATCATTATTCTATCCCGCTGCTCGTCGATGAGGCTCACGGGGCGCATTTTGCCTTTCATCCCGATTTACCTCCGGCTGCGCTGTCTCTCGGCGCTGATATGGCTATTCAGTCCACCCATAAGGTTTTAGGGGCCTTAACTCAAGCATCGATGTTACACTTAAAAAGCGATCGCATTAGTTCCGAAAAAGTCGATCGAGCCTTACAATTAGTTCAAACCACTAGCCCTAGTTATTTGCTTCTTGCTTCTCTTGATAGTGCCAGAAAGCAAATGGCGACGCAAGGACTAGATTTACTGAGCAAAACCCTTGATTTAGCCGCTATCGCCCGAAAAGAACTCAATAAAATTCCTAATATCTCTGTTTTAGACTTTCCCCATTCTATCCCAGGTTGTCACTGGTTCGATCGCACTCGTTTAACGGTAATCGTCAAAGATTTTGGTTTAACTGGTTACGAAATAGACGATATTTTGCGAGAAAAATACGCTGTCACCGCAGAATTACCGACTTTCAGCCAACTTACTTTTATTATCTCCATCGGCAACCATCGAGAACACATTAATCGTCTAATTACTGCTTTTCAATGCCTGAAATCCCCTTCCTCTACCAGTTTACCCCCCACTCCTCCCCCAGTCACGGGAAATTTGGCTATTTCTCCTAGAAAGGCTTTTTTTGCCCCTACAGAGATAGTATCCCGGAAAAATGCCCTCGATCGTCTTAGTGCTGATGTTATCTGTCCCTATCCCCCCGGTATTCCCGTTTTGATGCCGGGAGAGTTAATTTCGCAGGAAATCCTCGACTATCTGCAAACTATTTTAGACCTCGGTGGCACGATTACTGGCGGTAGTGATGATAATTTAACCACTTTCAGGGTTTTAAAATAATCGCAAAATTATCCGATATATTAACCGGAAAAAGGCGGTAATAGCAATTGCTCCGATGGCTGCCATCACGGCAATGATAGTAATTTCAGGGAAACTTAGGGTTCCTTGCAGTTCCGTATATAACCAGAAGGCAAAGGAGGTACTTGCTGCTAGAATCGCTAAATCTACCCCTTCAATCACTTTTTTAAATAATGCCAAAACTAAGCCCCCTAAGATCATAAAAGCGATGACAATTCCTACCGAGGGGACTAAACTATTTAAGGCAATTACTAATAATGTCCCTTCAAATCCTGTAAAGGCAGCATTAGCGAAGGTTTCTCCAAGAGAAAAGCGGGAAGTTTTTCTAATCACTGGAGGAGATGGAGGGGATGGAGGAATTGGAGAAGGTGAAGGGGATGGAGGAATTGGAGAAGGTGAAGGAGATGGGGAAAATGGAGGAGGAGGATTTAAAGCGGTTAAAACTTCTCCACAGGATTGAAATCTATCCAGGGGATTTGCTAGTAACATTTTATTGAATACTCTTGCTAAATCTGCACTGATGTTGGGGGCATAATTTTGCCAATTCCATACCTGTTTTTGCGGATCGTATAGATCATCAGGATCGCGATTAGTTAAGAGCATAACACAGGTAGCTGCTAGGGCATATAAATCCGTGGCTGCTGATACCTGATTGCCTAATTGTTGTTCGGGAGGGGCAAATCCTGCCGAGTAAATTGTTGTGGATTTCTCTTGTGTATTATTGGGATTATTGGTAGCCTGTTTTACTGCCCCAAAATCGAGTAAATAGAGGCGGCCATTTTTGGATAGCATGATGTTAGATGGTTTTATATCCCGGTGAATGGAACCATTTTCATGAATAAATTTGAGGATAAGAAGTAATTCTTCGAGAATGTTTTTGACTTCACTTTCTTGAAAGGGTTTTTGTTGCTGTTGGAGAATTTCTTCTAAGTTTTTACCGTCGATATATTCCTGGGCCAGATAGAAAAATTGCTCTTCTTCTCCCGTTAATTGATTCTTGACTGTTAAAGGGAAAAAAGCATAGAGATCGGGGATTTGGGGATGTTCTCGTCCTAAATCTTCTAAAACGTGCGCTTCTTGAAAAAATAAGTTTTTCGCTTTTTCTAAAGCTTGCGGACTTAAATTACCAGAAGGTTGAAATTGTTTGAGTACACATTTAGCTTTTTTGGGACTATAACGATCTACTACTAAAAATGCCGCACCAAATCCTCCTTTTCCCAATAGACGTTCTGGCAAATAACGTCCCCCTAAAATTAATGGCATCCCGCAAGTAGTACAATATTTCTGATCGATCGAGGTTAAGCGATTGTTATCGTCTAGGTCTGGGCATTGATTACGCGGTTTCGGACAGTGGGGACGCGTGCAAATAACTTCCATAGTCACCGTTTCCCTTGGTACTGCTCTTAGTTTAGCTACTACCGGCAATTCGGGTTAAAATTTTTATTCTTGAGAAAGAGTTAAAAAGAGAGTTCGTAGGCCGAGACGGATTCCCATTATACTACAAGGTTAGCAAAAATTTTTGATTTTGTCAAGTCTTTGGCTGAAAAAAATTCAGCCAGATCTAGCGGTTATCTTAATGGTGGGGTGGGAAGTCTCGGCGCTTTTTTAGTTGAAAGAGCGGGCCAGACGGCTAACCCCGGTGTGTAATAACTGTTCCAAGCTTTGGCGATCGCTAATGGCTTGAAAATTGATCACAAAACAGGTTAAACCCAGTCCAAAGAGGATAAAAGTGGGGGCCATAACCACACCAATCATTAACCAAGTGGAGACGTGGAGAAACATGGTGACAGCGAACAACAAAGCTAGGGAAGCAATGGGGAAGATTTGACGGGTAGGACGACCGAAATAGAGAAAAAGAACTGTTAAAACGGTGGTTACTAAGTTAGCGGGTACTAAAAAGGCACAAATCGAGATGCAATAGTTGCGGGAAAATTCAGCGAGAGTATTAAAATCTATCATCGAAAATTTGGGACTGAAACCCCGTCGTAGAACGACGGCTTTACTGTTAAATATTAGCACATTTACGAAATATAGCGGTTCTCACATCTGTGTGGCACACTTTAACCTTTGCTGATTAAGCTTTTCAGGATTGAGAATGTACCTCTTGTTAACAGGAAACGCTATATATAAAATGTGAGACATGGAAAAAGCCTATTCGTTTCGATTTTACCCCACACCAGAACAAGAGTCGCTATTGCGGCGCACCTTGGGCTGTGTA
>MTBT01000284.1 GCA_002282935.1 Microcystis sp. LSC13-02
CATTTTAGCATATATTTGGTAAATGCGCTAGTATTTAACGGTAAAGCCGTCGTAGAACGACGGGGTTTCAGACCCAAAATTTTCGATGAATGCTTGTTTCCCTAATCTTTCTGGTGCAATTAATTGGGAATTTCTGACCGATCGCACCTGGATCGTTCACGTTCAATTTGCTAAAGCTTCCAAAGGCCTCCAAGTAATTGGGGGCGTTTTTTTGGCTTGATCGCCCGATTGATATAGAATCAAAAGGCTACACTCAAGATTAATCGCTTGAATTATTCTCTTGTATCTGTTCCTAAAGCCAGCGTGTGGATTGTAGATTCTCCTAATACCCGTATTTTAGCCCCTAGTGCGATCGCTCTTGGTAACTTTGATGGTTTGCACCTAGGTCATCAAACCGTCCTACAGCCAATTTTTCAGGATGACCCAGCTTATCCCACCGTTGTTAGTTTTACTCCCCACCCGCGTGAATTTTTTACGGGAGAAAAATGGCAATTATTAACTCCTCTAGGGGAAAAGGTGGAGGTTTTAGAGAATTTAGGCGTTAAACAATTAGTTTTACTGCCTTTTTCGGCTGAATTAGCTTCCCTGACTCCCTTGGCTTTTGTCGAACAGATTTTAGTAGAAAAATTACAGGCTAAATCGATCAGTGTTGGTCAAGATTTTCACTTCGGTTATCGTCGTCAAGGTACAGCCGAAGATTTATTACAGATCGCCTCTCAATTTAATATTAAAGTCGAGATTGTTGGTTTAAAAAACTGTCAGTCGGGTCGGATTAGTAGTTCCCTAATTCGTCAAGCTTTGGCAGCAGGAAACGTTGAGCAAGCTGGGCAAATGTTAGGTCGTCCCTACAGTTTAACTGGTCGTGTGGTCGTGGGGAAACAGCTGGGCAGACAATTAGGTTTTCATACCGCTAATCTACAGGTTCCCCCCGATAAATTATTGCCGCGATTCGGGGTTTATTGCGGTTGGGTGCATCTTGATGGTTCTCGCTTACCGGCAGTTATGAATATCGGTTATCGTCCCACGATCGAGGGAAAAACTATCAGTGTGGAAATCCATTTATTGGATTGGTCGGGCTATGTATATGATCGCATTTTAACGATGGATTTAGTGCAATTCCTGCGACCAGAACAGAAATTTAATTCTCTCGATCGATTAAAAAATCAGATCGAGATAGACTGCGATCGCTCTCGGTTAATTCTAACTTCTGTAACCGACAACTACTAATATTTTTGGTATTCTCTTTCCACTTTACCCACCGCTTTCAATAAAGGAGAATCAAGGGGATCGATCCAATCAGCTACTTCTCGCGCCAATCCTAGGGTAACAATGCCTTGAGACGGTGGTAATTGACCAGCTAAAGCCTGATTTTTGATGGTTTTTAGGACAGAAATTAAACCCTCAATCCGAGTCGATATTTCTGTTTTCCGCATCTGTTCGGCCACGGTAATAGCTTGGTCAATTGATTGAATTAATTCCCTCATGTTCGTTTCCATAATATTCTAGCGACAGGAAAGAGATGTAACCGTTATTGCTCGCCCCTCTCCCCATTGTATATTGGCATCTCGCGAGTCTTTAATAAAAGTTTGCTGACCACCACCGGGATAACAATCAGCCGGATTCTGGGGGGCGACAATTCCTTGATAAACCGTTGTTCCCGCAGGTAAAGTCACTGATACCACTTTGGTCGCTTGGTTGGGAGGAATCCACTTTTGATCGAGGGCTAAATTTCTGATCACCTCCACATTGGTGGTATATTGATCCGTGGTCAGAAAACGACCTTTTTTGTAATTTTCGTCACTATAATAACGGAAAAAAGTCTGGGGTTTTTCTAGGGTAATTGCCTGACATTCACTATTGCGAAAAGTGATGGCAAGATCTGGAGGAAGGGGACAGGAAGGAGCCTGATCTTGAGCCAATATTTTCCGAGAATTGAAAGTTAAATTTTCGGGTAAACTATTGGTTAATGTACTGGCTGCGATGCCTAAAACAAGACTAAAAACGAGCGAACTGGCTTTCATCTTCATCGATTAAGAGAAATTATCCTCGATTTTATCGGACTGAACCGACTTAAAATCTTGATTTCGCCCACTGGCAACAATTCTTAACTAATTTTATCCCTGCTCACAACCCTAACCCCAATTAGCTCCCTAGCAGAAAATTTCCCGCCATTGTCTGTCAACTTTCCCCACTGGTTTGGGCAAATTAGGAAAAGAATCGTTAAGATCAAAAAAACTTAACATTAATCTTCTTGACAAAATACCCCATTTGTGCTATGAAAGACGCTATTGATATTTTGATGGAAAATTTGAGCCAGAGCATCGTCGGCCAAACCAAATCGATTCGCATTGTGCTGGTGGCTTTGCTCAGTGGTGGTCACGCTCTCCTCGAAGATGTCCCCGGAGTCGGCAAAACCCTGTTAGCCAAATCCTTAGCGCGTTCAATTAACGGTCGTTTCCAACGGGTACAATGCACCCCTGACCTCCTCCCTAGTGATATCACGGGAACCACGATTTGGAACCCCAACAGTCGCGAATTTGAATTTATCCCCGGCCCCGCTTTTGCTAACGTCCTGTTGGCCGATGAAATCAACCGGGCCACCCCGCGCACCCAATCGGCACTTCTAGAGGTCATGGAAGAAAAACAAGTTACCATCGATGGAGAAGCGCGTCCGGTCCCCCAACCCTTCTTTGTTATTGCCACCCAAAATCCGATCGAATATCAAGGCACTTTTCCGCTTCCAGAAGCACAAATGGACCGTTTTGCCGTTTGCCTGAGTTTGGGTTATCCCAGCGCCACAGAAGAATTAACAATGTTACAAAGACAGCATTCTCAGGAGACGGTTAAACCCCTAGAAGCTTGTATTTCCCTAGAACAGGTGGGAGAATTGCAAAGATTAGTCAGTCTGGTCAAGGTAGCTCCTACTTTACAGCAATATATCGTCGATTTAGTCCGCGCTACCCGTGATCACGAAGATATTAGTTTGGGAGTCAGTCCCCGGGGTTGTGTTGTCCTGCAAAAAGCAGTTCAAGCTTACGCTTTCCTCGAAGGTCGCGATTATGCTATCCCCGATGATGTTAAGTTGATTACTCCCTACGTCTTCTGCCATCGTCTGATTCCTAGTCACGGTCGTCAAGCTAAAGCTATCGTGGAAAGACTTCTACAATCGGTGGCGATCGAGGATCGCATCTATGCTTAAATTTCAGTTATCGTTGAACGGTAAGTTACAGGGGATTTCTAAATTCTGCCAAATTGGTAGAGCCGATCTATATAATTGCTAGTATTACCTTAGCTCACTAAAGACTTGAGTAAAAGTATTTAGTGAGTCCACGGAAAATATGCTCTCAGGAGAAAACAATGTTTTGTTCACAGTGTGGAACCAAAAGTGGACATCTCTAAAAATTATCACCCGATTACAGCTTGCTTTTATTAATCAGAAAGACTTTTAGTCTTAAGATAATATCAGGTCGAGGTTTTGAGAATATTCCGCCTATTGGTTACATTATTGATGATGCAACCCCTCAAGTCACTGATTCTTTAATAGTCGTTAATTCTCACTAAAAATGCTTGTTTAGTCATGACCTTACCTGCCAATTTTTAGACATATTCACTCTGTTTTTATCCTCCTCTAAATGAATTAAGTTTTAATCTTTAAGCCAGATTTCAAGTTGCCCAGGTGGAACTTTATAGCCTTTAGTTGATAAATCTATTAAATTTTTGTCCTCAATCTGAATGTCTTTCTCGGTCTTCAAGAAATCACGCAAATTCTCTGCAAGTGATCGATCTGAAGAATTGGCATATCGAATATCGTTGTTCTTAATTCCGTTCACTTGTTCAATTCCAGGAGCAAGAATCCCCTTGTCTTGTAAAACCTTCTGAAGCTTCTCTGCCTTGGCTCTATCACTCTTATAGAGTCCATTTGGTATCTTTCCCAAAATCATTACCCAGTATGGATTAGAGCGAATTAGCCAAAATACCTGTAATTCTTACCCGTGACGGCCACGGGATTCACTCTCGTTATTGCAGTTGGAAAATCGCGCCAAGCGCAGAAGAAACTGGGAAACGATCTAATTTAATTATCTCTTGCTTTGTCCACCGAGAGATGGTAAGACGGGGGTTTTGTAATTTTTCTTGATAATCGCCCTCGCCTACGCCTACACGCGCCTCAAATCCCCTTGACTAGCAACCCTATCAGTAATTTGAAACAACGCTTCAACGCCCTCCTAGAGGAGAGAATTGCCACGATTCAACCCCCTATCGGAGGAATAACAACGACTAGCAATTAAACCCAAAACTAACCACCAGAGGGTACTAACTTGGGGACGATACCAAACCGTATCAAAAAAACCGTGGGCAAGAATTCCAGCCATAGCGGCAATTGCCCCGATTAACCAAAAGCCTTGACTATCCATTTTATCCCGTAAAAGTTTGATTTGATGGATGCCTTGGCCGATAGTTGTGACCAATAACCAGAGGAAACAGGTAAAACCAATGATTCCCGTTTCTACCATGATTTCTAATAGCACAGAATAGGCACTTAAAGCCGTGTATTTTGGCTTCATGAATAGGGGGTAAATTTTCTTAAAAGCATCATTACCCGGTCCGATGCCCAAAAGCGGATAAGTTTGAATCATGCGAATAACTGCATCCCAAACATTAATCCGAAAGTTATTACTACTATCTTCCCGGCCCGCGAAAATACTCATCACCCGAATTCGCAGCGGCTCCACCAATAAAATCGCCCCTAAAATCACCACGGCTAAACCACCTAAAACTAAGGGTAAAAGCCAGGTTTGCCAAAATAACGGTAGATAATTTTTGAACCAATAAAATAATAGCAATAAGAAGACAATTCCTAAGACCATCAAACCAATCCAACCGCCACGACTCTCGGTAAAAAATAAACAAGCACCATTGGCTAAAGTTAATAAAGCCGCTAAAATTTTCGGTAGCCATCCTTGCCATACAAACAAGGCTGCACTGCTAAAAGCAATACCGGGTAATAAATAACTAGCTAATAAATTAGGATTACCGAGATAACTATAAACCCTAGTATCCCCCGCTAATTCTGAAGTGGGATCGTTCCAAGTTGCTAACTGTTCCGCACCAAAAATTTGCTGACGAATGCCGTAAACGCTCACTGCTAAGGCGGTTAAAACTAAAGTAGTCAGAATCCAATTTGTCAGGCGTGGTGAGCGCATGATTCGGGCAGTAAAGGCAAAAAAGATGAGATTGAGAGTTAATTTAATTAATCCTTCCAAAGCTGCCATTTTAACGGGAGAAAAAGCCGTAGAAACCGTGGCAATTCCCCAATATAAAAGCACTAAAATGTGAATCGGTGTCACCCCGATTTTGCCTTCATCCACAAGGGTTAAGAGTAGCCAATAACCCGCTATTGCTAACAGCAAAAAACCGATTTGACTGGTGGATAAAAATGGTGCGGTGGCGATAAGGAGAGAGATTAACAGCGCACCCATCAGTTCTGTCCACTGCACAAACCGGCTACCCTGTCGCCATTGACTAAAAAGGCCGACTAAACGATGCAGATAGCTATATTTTGACCAAGAAGCGGGCGAAAAGTTCAATAGGGTGATTTGTTTCCAAAAAGCATTCATAGGGTTTTTAGTTGCGGTTGTCACCATCACACTTTGATTAAGATACCGATTGTATCTTAATTGTTGACTCTTGGGGGCCAAAAGAGTTTCAGTCTGGTGTCTTAGGGCAGCTTCACACAGTCAAAACCTAATAGCATAACCAGTCTAAGCATGGGGTGAACGTAAAGCTTGACCTAAACGAGTTAAGCCTTGGGAACAGTCAAAACGATCGAGATGTACTTCAATAAATGATAGGCGATCGATGTTACCCTGGGCAATTGATAAAGCCTTTTCTAATTCCCCTTCTGTCCTGACTTGACAACTCCAACTTTCCCCGTTAAATACTGCTGGTAATTGGTGATATTTCCACGGTTGTAGATCATTATAAATATTATCCTGAATTACCCGCTCGATCGTGTAACCATCGTTATTAATTAAAAAGATAATTGCATTGAGATGGTGACGGATAATTGTCGAAAGTTCTTGGGCGGTCATTTGAAAAGCACCATCACCCACAAAGACGATAGGACGAGTATTGGGTGCGGCAAAAGCTACTCCTAAACAGGCGGGAATTGAATAACCAATAGAGAGATAAAATGCTTGACCAATAAAGTCGGTTTTTTGGGGCATTAATAAATCAATTGTGGCAATAATTGCGTCCCCTGTATCGGAAATAACAAAAGATTCTTGAGCAATAAAATGATTCATTCGCTCATAAAAACGAGCATTAGTTAATTTTTGCTCTGGCACGGGTATGAATTCTAAATCTTTCAATTCGGCTGCGGGTTTAATCTCTAGTGTAGCCGCTTCTTTGTGACTTAGCTTATCAATTAAACCATCGATAAAATTTCCTAGAAATACTGGTTGATAAAAGTGATGTTTAATTTTTACTTTCTCCGAATTGGCATTAATCAAATTATTGGGATTTAAATTAGCCGTAAATCCGCCTAAATTCATATCGGACATGATCGCCCCTAAACAGAGGACACAATCGGCATTTTCCACCCGCTGCTGAACGTATTCGCGACTTAATGCCCCCACATAAGTGCCGATAAATTGCGGCTGCATTTCCGAAATTGACGACTTACCTAAAATAGTGGTGGCTAAGGGATAACCCGTTACTTCTAAAAGTTTCAGCAACTTATCTTGGAGTTTAAACCGATGGAATTCTACCCCCGCTAAAATAATTGGTTTTTCCGCTTTTTCTAATAATAAAACCGCTTCTTCAATGGCTTCTTCTAAAGCGGCGGCATCCGTGAGATTATCGGTTAAATAAATTGGCTTTTCTGAGGGGATACAGGGACGATAGACCAGATCCCGAGAAATTTCGATATACACGGGACGTTTGTGATGCAAACAAGCTGCTAAAGTTTGATCGATTTGACTGGCTGCTTGGGTAGAATTAGTTAGAATAACCGAGGCAACCGTGACTTTTTCCATGATCGAAAATTGCAGATTATAATCGCCCGTGGTGTGGTGTAATAATAAATTATCCCGGCGAATCGAGCGATCAGAAGCACCACTAATTACCACCAGGGGAACTCTTTCAGCGTAAGCACCGACCACAGCATTAACGAGGCTAAATCCCCCGACTCCGTAGGTGACACAGACAGCGCCCATACCTTTGACTCGCGCGTAGGCATCGGCGGCATAACCTGCGTTAAGCTCATTACAGGTGCAAACTAATTCGATCGGACTTTCCACCAAAACATCCATCAAATCGAGGACATAATCCCCCGGCACCCCGAAAACATGATTAACCCCTAAACTATGGAGACACTGGCATAAATATTCGCCGATTGTGATCATAGCAATTTTCTCCCCTGTGTTGGCACTTTCACGCCTATCATAACGATTTTTTCAAAAAATAGGCTCATGCCCAGTAATAAACTGGAAAGTAAAAATCAGGAAACCTTGATTATATCTAGGCGATGGTGATCAATGCTATAGTATAAAGTCTGGGGTTTTTTCTTGGGTGTAAAAAAATATCTGCGGCACTTTTTCAGGTATAATTTTTATAGAAGATTCCCTAAGACTTTTGACTTAACTAAGGCTGACTGTTAATGATTTTTACTGAATTGGTTTTGCAAAATTTTGGACCCTACGCCGGTCGTCAAGTGATTAATTTACGTCCTGAAAAAGATAATAGTCCCTGTCCGATTATCCTTTTGGGAGGCATGAATGGCGGCGGTAAAACTACTTTAATGGATGCGATTCGTTTGGCTTTGTACGGTGCGCGGGCAAAGTGTTCTACTCGCAATAATTTAAGTTATGCCGAGTTTCTCAGTCAAGCAGTTAATCATCAAGCTTCCCTCATCGATCAAGCTAGAATTGAACTGGCTTTTGAACATCTAGTTAATGAACAATGGCGACAATATCGTATCGTTAGATACTGGACAAAACAGCCCAAAGATGGTAGAGATACCCTCGGTATTTTAGATGAAGATTGGCCCGATCCCGCCCTAGCTAACACTTGGGATGAATATATTGAAACTTTATTACCTTTGGGTATTTCTAACCTCTTTTTATTTGATGGAGAACAGGTAAAAGAATTGGCAGAACAGGATGTACCTCCTGACAGCGTTAAGGATTCGATGCAGACTTTATTAGGGTTAGAATTAGCGGAAAGATTAGCAGTTGATCTTGATATTTTAGCTGGTCGCAAGCGCCGGTTATTAGCAGCGGAAAATGAACTGGCAACTATTGAAGCTATTGAGAAAAAATTAGCTCAGTACCAAGAAGATTTGGAATTGGCTAAACAAGAGATGGAAACTCAACAAAAAAATTTAGATGTGGTTAGAAATGATTTTGATGCAGTGTCGGATAAATTTCGCATTGATGGCGGAAAAATTGCCGCCGAAAGAAGTCAATTAGAGAGCCGAAAAAAGGATTTAGATAAAAAGTTAGAGAAACAGAGAGAATATTTAGGTCAATTGGCAGGGGAATTTTTACCCTTAAAGTTAATTTTTCCTCTCCTAGAAGCGGCTAAAATTCAGGGAGAAAAAGAGCTAAAATTTCAATCGTCTCAAGTCGCTCAATCGGTTTTAGAATCCAGAGATAAAAAGTTACTTGCTTATTTAGAACAACTGAATTTAACTTTAGAACAATTAGAGAATATTAGAGAATTTTTACAGCAAGAAAATCAGTTTTTAGCTGAGGATAGCGATTCTTTGATTACTCCTTACTTAGATTTAGACGAGGAGGCGATCGAGTTATTAAATCGAGTCTTAACCCATCAACTACCGGCACAAATTAACCTCGCTCATCAAGCAATGTCACAATTAAGAAATCTGGAAGCTGACTTAGATAATTTAGAGCGAGAATTAGCAGTAGCAGCCTCTCCCGAAGAATACGAAACCCTGAGTAATAACTTAAAAACCGCTCAGAAAAAGTATCTAAATACTCAAGCAGAATACGAGCAAAGCCACAAAAATTATGAGGAAATCAAAAAGAAAATTGAGAAAACTAAAAAAGAATTATTTGCCTATAGTGAGAAAGCTTTAGAATCGCAAAGTAACGAACATATCGTCAATGCTATTGTCAAAGCACAGCAAACTTTAAAAGTGTTTAAAGAACGCTTAACTTTAAAAAAATTAAATAGATTGGAGGGAGAAGTGGCGGAATGTTTTCGTTATTTATTGCATAAGTCCGATCTGGTGCAGAAAATAGCGATCGATGCTGATACTTTTGGTCTATCTCTCTTTGGTCCCGATGGACAAAATGTGCCTAAACACCGTCTTTCTGCCGGAGAAAAACAACTATTAGCGATCGCTTTTTTGTGGGGATTAGCGCGAGTCTCCGGACGAGATTTACCCATCGCTATCGATACACCCCTCGGACGTTTAGATTCTTCCCATCGCCATAATTTAGTTGAACGTTATTTTCCCGCCGCTTCCTCTCAAGTCATCCTCCTTTCTACCGATACAGAAATTGGACAAAATGAGCTACAATTATTAGAAGAACAGCAAGTAATCGCCAGAAAATACCTGCTAGAATACAATTCCCAACAACGTCAAACTACTATTCACCCCGATCGCTACTTTTGGTAAGATTATGACTGAGATAAATTGCCAAAAAATCCTCGCCCAATTAATTCAACACCAATCAACCAGTCACCCCTACGAGAACTTAAAAAATAGTTTAGCGGCAGCCGATGGGTTTGACACAGACTTGAATCAGTTATCAGTTCACTGTTTACCGATCACTGAAAAAAAACTCCCCACTTTCCACTATCCTATTAAACAGAATTGAGAATAACTAACTATTTTCTCATCGTTCAGAGCAAGGTAAAATTATAGATTATGGAATCACCGATCGAACGTTTTCGACTATCTCAAACCGCCAAAGATAGCCTAATAAAATTAAAACGCTACACCAAAATTGACCAATGGAATATCCTCTGTCGTTGGGCTTTTTGTCGTTCCCTTGCCGAACCGAGTCTCCCCTCTCCCGTTCCCATTCCTGCCGATAGCAATGTAGAATTATCCTGGAAAGTATTCGGGGGAGAAATGGCCGATATTTTCTTAATTGCCCTCAAACAACGTTGTCATCAAGACGGATTAGCAACCGATAAAGAAACTCTAACTCAACAATTTCGCTTACATTTACATCGCGGTATCGGTTATCTTGCAGGGGATACAAAGCTAAAAAAAATCGATAATTTAATCGAATTAGAGAGGGAAAATCTCAGAGAATCTTAATCAAGAATGATCTGTTTTCAGGGTGAGCGCATCTCAAACGCTATCGACAATTGACCAACTTTGTGATAGTATTTAAAGAGGAGGGGCTATCGGGGAATAAGAAAAAATGGAAAATTTAATCAAGGAAGCACTAAGCCATCGAGCGATTAATCACCCCTATTTACTTGCTTTAGAAAAAGGGGAATTTCAACATATTGATGAAGTTCTGAAAGACTTTGCCAGTCAATACGGAGCTTATAGTGACTGGTTTTCCCGTTATTTAACAGCAGTAATATCAAAGCTAGAAAATCCCACTCATCGAAATCGCCTACTGAAGAACTTAGCCGAAGAAAACGGACATCTACACGATGAAGATATCAAAGCAATTCGTAAATTAGGTATTAAGGACGAGTGGGTACAGGAAATTCCTCACCCACAGTTATTCAAGCGTTTTCAAGAAGCGAT
The DNA here is from genome assembly GCA_002282935.1 of Microcystis sp. LSC13-02. Classification (GTDB taxonomy): domain Bacteria; phylum Cyanobacteriota; class Cyanobacteriia; order Cyanobacteriales; family Microcystaceae; genus Microcystis. The sequence continues at coordinate 10,739 of MTBT01000284.1, forward strand.
GGGAGTAGATAGCACGCCAACGCCTTGTGTTGAAGTGGAAATCTGGCGTGAATCATTCTTATCGCTGCTCCAGAATGGAAGTTCACTCCAAGCTATTGGAGCGATGGGTTTAGGGACTGAATCTGTTGTTAAATTCATCTACAAACACATTATTGAAGCGATCAAAAAACATACATCATTATCCTTAGAGCAATATGTATTTTTTCCTTTACATACAGAAGTGGAGGATGAACACAGCTTAACTTTAGTTGAGATTGCTAAAGAATTAGCCAGTGAAAGCGAACAGGCTGTTCTGGAATTACGGAAAGGAATGTTAAAAGCCTTAAATCTACGTGCTGCTTACTGGGACAATATGTATGAACGTGCGTCGGCACTAGATAAATTTTTGACATCATCAGATCAACTCAAGATTGTTACGCTGTTCACTAAAATGATTAAAAGCAAAAAGCTTTCTAATCAGGAACAGGAACTTTTATTGCCTCAAATCAATGAAGCGCGTAGGGGATTGACGGAAGACTTATCTACTGTTCCAGTGGAAAAACTACTACCCGGATTGAGTTCACTTTTGCTATACGGGATGCAAAGGGAAAAGCACAAGGAAGAAGTTCTGAACTTGTTAGATTGGCTTACAGAACCATCTGGTGAATGCAAATGTTCTCAAACAATATTAAGGCTTGCATCACAACTTTACCATGATTTTCAAACGGTGCGACTGGGAGCATTGACCGAAAAAATTAATGAACAAAAAAGCTTGACTCATGTGCAAGAAGGTAAGGAGCTTATTTCAACAATCAGCGCCAGCAACTTAGAAGCTTTATACAACAATAAGGTTGATCAACTCAATATTGATTTCAACGTATTTCGCTTGCCATTTGCTCTAGAAGTTTTAGATGCACGCCTAGTTATAGTCAAGCCAGGAAAAACGAATGAAATGCACCGACATGCACATGAAACCGTATTTGTATTTCTTCAGGGTCAAGGAAAAGTTATTGTTGATCAATACGAAAACGAAGTCGAACCGGGTACTTTTGCTGTTATTCCCCGTTGGTGTGTGCATCAATCTGTGAACTTAGGAGAAGAAGAGCTAATTTTTCTGGCGATAGCTGATTTCGGATTAACTGGCAAAAGTTTCATGGGCAATTACTTACACAGTGCTAGACTAAAACAAAATTAGTGCAAATTTTATCACGTTAGATAGGTATGAAAGCAACACAAGAAACCCAAAAACTTTACGACGAAAGCGCAGGAGACTGGCAACGAGTAGAACCGATTTTGCTTTCTGATTACTCCGCGCGTCCGTTTGTCATTGATTTATGTGAACCGATTGTCAACAAGAATATATTAGATCTAGGCTGTGGGGAAGGTTATGTAGGAAGAGAGTTAATTAACCGAGGCGCTCAATATGTTCATGGGATTGATATTTCATCGCAAATGATCGAGCGGGCCTTGATTCAAAAAAACGAGTATCAGATTACTAATGCTTCTTATGAAACTGGTGATATTCGTGATTTTGCGGTCACTGAGTCCGAACAATACGATTTAGTTCTGGCTATGTTTTTGTTCAACTACTTAAATGTTTCAGAAACTATTAGCACGATGCAAAAAGCCTACCAACTTTTGAAATTCGGTGGATATTTCCTGTTCGCCGTCCCCCATCCCTCTTTACCTTTTCTGAAAAAAGATAAGTTTCCGTTTTATTTTAAACCGAAAGCTGGTTATTTTTCTGGGCGCAATCAATTATTCCCCGGTGAGATTTGGCGCAGAGATAGAAAAGCCGTCGCCGTGCAATGTGTTCATAAAACTATGGAAGATTACTTCACATCTCTTCGTTTAGCAGCCTTCACAAAAATGCCAGAAGTTTATGAACTAAAAATTAATCAGGAACATTTAGAACTAGACCCAGAATTTTTTACTCCGCTTATTGACCTTCCCCTTCACGTTGCTTTCAAAATTCAAAAATGATTATACCAATTTCTGATCCTAATATTTCATTACTGACTTGGAAAAAATTGCCTGATCCTTCTCAACTATTTTTTCATTTACCAGAATCATTAGTCTCAGATTTACTAAAAAGAAGCAATCACAAATGGCTTGAAAAACCCAACGAAATAGGACAGGAAACAGTCAATAAAAATCTTGATTTTTTCCTACCATTTCGTGAGAAATTGCTCCAGGAACCAGGAATAATTATTTTCCGATTAGAACCGGAATTAACAGAAACGGAAATGCGATTAATTTATGCTTTCATTTCTCGCACTTTTGGACTGCTAAACCACCGCTATGGCTATTTTTTTGATGTAATCGATCTAGGAATGGATTACACTAAAGAAGCTATACCCGTTTCGATGACGAATGCAGAAACTGGCTATCATACCGATAGTACAGCCAAAAACTACTTCCCTGATATTGTTGGCTTACTGTGTCTTGCTGCCGAGGATGAGGGAGGAGATTCCCTGGTAGTAAACGCCGCCAATTTGTATCAATATTTCTGGCAACACCAGACACAGCTAGTCCCCTGTCTCTACGAACCTTTGGCGCGGGATGTGATTACACCGGGAGAGATTAATTCTCAAGAAGCTATTCAAAAGAATAATTTCCCCTTATTCTCAGCCGATTCTCAGGGTCTGGTTTTTCGTTATATGCGGTACTGGATTGAAGTCGCTTACTCCAAACTGGAAATAGCGCAACCGGAAGCTATCACAAAAACACTTGACATAATCGACAACTTTTTTTCAGAACCGGAAAATACAGTCCGCTTCAAAATGAAAAAAGGTGATGTATTTTACGTTAATAATCGCTTTTTATGCCACAATAGAACCGCTTTTAAAAATTCAGGAAAACCTCGACAGATGGTGCGTAGTTGGATTAACCTTTAAACAAAATACGTCCAGGCGAGAAAGTGGACCGGTCAAGGTACAGATTACGATGACCTCAACCTCCTTTTCACCCCTTCAGTGCTTCAAACTCACCTTAAAAAACCTTCGGTCGGCCTAAAGTAGTGATATAGATAACTGCTTCATCCCAGGGAATTCCTAACACCTCATTAACTTGATCATCAAAAAAACCACCGATACCACTAACCCCTAACCCCAGATGAATAGCGGCTAAATTTAATCTCTGTCCCAAATGACCCGCATCTGCATGAAGATAACGATAAACTCGATCGCCATATTTAGCCACTGCTTTTGACAGATCCGCCGTATGAAAAACCACAGCAGCCGCATCCCGTCCCAAATCCTGACCTAAACAGAGATAATGTAACTCTTGCCGGAAATTTTTAAAGCGAATTTGCCGCAATTCTTGGGCTTTGGGAGCATAATAATAACAGCCTTCCTCTAATCCGGTTACTGCCGAAACAGCGATAAAAGTTTCCAATAAATCCAGAGCAAAATAATCGGGATTGGGATCGAGATTTTGGCCGGCATAATCTTGGGGTTGATAGGTGAAATGCAGCAAGGCTCGCAATTCGTCTAAACTGAGACTAGCGCCACTATAAGCGCGGGTAGATCTGCGTTTAAGAATCGTACTTTCGAGATCGATTAAATCTTCCCCCCAATTGACGGGACGGGATGTCACGGAAACTTTTAGACAAAAAGGAAAATTATATTTATCTTCCCAATTAGAGGGGGTAATATTTGCTTCTATCTTCTCATCTGTAGCTATGATAGTGGCTCGGTGTAGGGAGTTTAATAATTCTCCCTCGGTAATTTCGGGATAAAGAGTCGTGGTTGCCGAAGGGAGTGCCGTGGTACTATGGGGGAGATTTTGCTGGATATTGAGCAGATCTGCCAAAGGAATCACCGTCATGACACTTTCTTTCTCGGAATCGAGATAAAGCAATTCATTCATCTGGCTATCGTTAAAACCACCGATTAAATGGGCGCGATAGTCATTAATCGAGGCTGATAGCTCAATATTGCCCAATAAATGCCCTGTATCGAGGAAAATACGTCGATAAGCTCGATCTTCGTAGCGCCAAGCAGACCGATAAAAAATGGCACTGGTAACTACAGCGATATCGGTATTTTCTAAAACAGGATTCCAGAAACAAGCAGATTGTAGGTTGGTCCAGACATCACTTTCCCAGAATAAAAGCAGCGAGTGACTTTGACCTTGATAACTGTAGAGACCGGCGGGTAAAAATTCCGTGCCACGGGAGATCAGATAGACCTCGGCGGGGTATAATCCACCAGCAGAGGGTGCGGAACGTAGGTACAAGGGACTCCCCATAGTGGCAATTTTGGCAGTTAACCCATAGCTAAAGCCCAAAATTCGCGATATACGTCGCCAAAAGTCTCCTTTTTGGGGAACCGTTTGACGGGAGAGGTAGGGTTTGAGATCGAAAGTCTGACCGATTTTGTATTCTTTGAAGGGATAGGGTTGTTGACTCCAATCAAGACCTTTACTTTTTGAGGCGATCGTCTGGGGGTCGTATTTGGTACGCTCGTGGTAGTATTCGGCGATCGAGATTGGCTGATCTGGCATGATAAAGATAGGCTGTCTAAGCTTTACTTTTTAGTGTAATATCGATACCCCCCAAAAAATCAACCAGCCAGAGAGTCGATCGGCTAAAAGTAAAGATAATTACAAATTTCACCTACATAAAATCTATGGAAATTATCGCTGTTTTACTGGGAGTTTTCGGTTTAGGGACAGGTGCGGGTTTATTGGTCATCCGTAACTATTACCATATCTGTCAACCGAGCGAAGTCTTAATTTTTGCCGGCAGTCGTCGTCCCACGGCCACGGGCAAAACCATCGGTTATCGTTTGGTAAAAGGGGGCAGCAGCATTCGTTTACCTATGCTAGAACAAGTGTATCGGATGGACCTGACCAACATGATCATCGATCTCAGGGTGGTTAATGCCTATTCTAAGGGCGGTGTGCCGTTGATCGTCACCGGGGTGGCGAATATTAAAATTGCCGGGGAGGAACCGATTATTCATAATGCGATCGAGCGTTTATTGGGCAAGAAACGCAAGGAAATCGAACAATTGGCTAAAGAAACCCTTGAGGGGAATTTGCGCGGTGTCTTGGCCAATTTAACCCCAGAACAAGCGAACTCCGATCAGATCGCTTTTGCCAAAAGTCTCTTGGAAGAAGCGGAACAGGATCTGGAAAAATTGGGTTTAGTTTTGGATAGTTTGCAGATACAGAATATCTCTGATGAGGTGCGTTATCTCGATTCGATCGGACGGAAGCAAAAAGCCGAATTACAAAGAGATGCCCGGATAGCAGAAGCAAAAGCCCGAAAAACATCGATTATCAAGGATTCCGAGAATCTACGCCTCACCGCTTTGCGTCGTATCCAAAAAGATTTAGAAATAGCCAAAGCTGACGCAGAAAAACGGGTGCGCGACACTCAAACTAAGCGCGGCGCCATGATTGCCGAGGTAGAATCGGTGGTTATGTCCGATTTAGCTAAAGTACAGGCCGAAGTGGCGGTACAAAACGCCCGCATTAAGCAGGTGAAACAGCAATTACAAGCGGATGTGATCGCACCTGCCGAGGCCGAATGTCAACAAGCGATCGCAAAAGCCCGGGGGGAAGCGGCCAAAATTATCGAACAGGGGAAAGCGCAAGCGGAAGGAACCAAAAAATTAGCGGCTTCTTGGCAAGGAGCGGGAAATAACGCTAAAAACATCTTTTTATACCAAAAATTGGAGTTATTGCTTAAATTAATGGTCGCTAGTGTCCCAGAAGTGCAGGTGCAAACGGTGACGGTAGTGGACGGGGGTGATGGTAATCTTGTCCCGAAAATGACTGCTTTTGCCGAACAATTGCGTCAAGCTACCGGAGTGGATCTGGTACAAATGGCTAATCGCATAGCACAAACCGAGCCATCTGTCAAGGGTAAAGACACAAATTTTGATTTTAAACAATTGCCCTCTTGAATCAGTGATCAGGAGACAGGAGACCGGAGACTGGAGACAGGAGACCGGATTCAGGAGACAGGAATAGATTATTTTATTTATTCTCCCCATCTCCCCATCTCCCCATCTCCCCATCTCCCCATCTCCCCATCTCCCCACACCCCTTTAGCGGATAGCTGCAAACCAGAGATTGTCCACTAGAATGTTAATCAAGTTTGGAGACCACCGCCATGGATGACTTAATTAATGCTCCCTCCCCTTTTCCCCAAGACATAGAAATGACGCGGACTCCCCCCTGGGGGACGGTGACGGTATTGGAGGAAGGTTCCCGGTATCGCATCAATCGCATTGTCATTAAACCCGGCCATCACATGAGTACCCAAATGCACTACCATCGCAGTGAACACTGGATTGTCGTCTCCGGTACAGCGCGGGTAATCTGTGATGAAAAAGAAACTCTCCTCAAACAAAAAGAATCTACCTATGTTCCCATGAATACCCGTCATCGGGTGGAAAACCCCGGTTCTATTCCTCTGGTGATGATCGAGGTGCAAAATGGCGAATATTTAGGCGATGATGATATTCACCGTTTTGATGATCGAGAATAGGACAGTTTTCTCCTGTACATACTTTAGTTATTTGCCAAAATCTCGATCGTGGATGAAAAAATTATCCTGGTGACAGGGGCTGCCCGTTCTGGAAAAAGTGAATGGGCCGAATATTTAGCCAAAATCAGTCAAAAACCCGTTATTTATATCGCCACCTCCTCGGTGGATGAAAAAGATCAAGAATGGTGCGATCGCATTGAAAGACACCGGCAGCGACGTTCCCCCCAATGGCAAACCCAAGAAATTCCCCGACAATTAAGCGAAACTATTGATAATAGCCCATTTTCTCACTGTTTATTGATCGATTCCCTCGGTACTTGGGTAGCCAATTGTTTAGAAATGTCGGCAGCCGAATGGTTAGAAATCAGCGATCGATTCTTGTATTCCCTCAAAAATGCGGCGGTTGATGTTATTCTGGTAGCGGAAGAAACCGGTTGGGGTGTGGTTCCCCCTTATCCCCTCGGTCGTCTGTTTCGCGATCGTTTAGGCGATCTCTGTCGTAGAATTGGCACAATAGCAGACGCAGTTTATCTAGTTACCGGCGGTCATGCTCTTAATTTAAGTCAATTGGGTCAATCTTTGTCGATAATTGGGCAGTAGAGAAGATGAGCAACGATTGTCAGCGTCAAGTGATTGATTTTTATGCCCGTCGTCACGATTACGATAACCATTTTACCCAAGCTCGCGCCCTTAAATTAGTAAATTATCTCTATTTACAAAAAAGCCAATCTGTGCTAGACGTGGCAACGGGAACGGGTTTTATCTTGAATGTCGGGGTGAAGACCCTCGCTTGAGCGCGACGGGATGAAACCCCGACCAGTATAAAACAGCAAAGCACGACATTTCGA
>MTBT01000285.1 GCA_002282935.1 Microcystis sp. LSC13-02
TCCCAATCCTATTTTCGCAGCATGCACATCGGACTTTAACAGGTCAAAAGCTTTATTTTAAAAGGGTTTTACCATTATTCAGCAAGCCCTAGGTAGTTGACCACCTGAAAATCGGTAAAACCCTACACCCCACACCCCACACCCCACACCCTGCCCCCAAGAAAAACTTTTTGCCGCAAACCCTAAATAGGGCTGGCCGAATAAATCTAAAAACCTTGTTGGATAATATCTTAAGAATAATGTGTTGACAATTAGGCAGAGCCTTGGAACTAGGAAAAACAATCATCGCTTAGACTTGATCGCACAAAAACAACGAAATATCAAACCGTAATTTTCCGCTAGAATTGGCAGTAATCAAACACCACGCTTGCAGGAGCTATGGTTAACCTCACCTATAACAAAAATCGCCATCTTCCCAGCGCCGAAGAATTGCCCTCTTCCGACGAAACTCCAGTGGACAATCAGTTACAGAATGATATTCCCAATCTGCTGCTACAGTAACTAGCCTTAATTTGGTCTAGTCGAAAGGCGGACAATTTCATCATCTGGTATAAGCGCCAGTGCTTCCCTAATTTCCTTGGCTGTGCCTTGAATTACTGTTGCTTGTGTAGTCTTGATTTTTTATCATTCTAGGGCGAATCCTAGCATAATTCAGGACTGAGATGCTAACTATCAAAACCCCTCCCCAAAAAAGAGAGAGGAAACCCGCGTCTCCTCTCCCTGGGACATTATTTTCTCGCTTTGCCCACAGCACCCCCTAGCATTAAACCGCCCAGGGTGATAAAACCAAGAAGGCTAGAGGGTTCGGGGACACTGACTGCTGGAGTCGGAACTGTCAGCACGGAGGAGATGCCATACAACCGGCTGACACCAAAGCGGCTAGAATCGGCCATGGTAATCCACTCAGTTGTAATCGAATTGGCGAGCCCGTATCTTACTTGCCCCAGGGAGCCGCCACCAAGTCTTCCATTCTCCGCTGTTCCATTGTTATTGGTCCCCGTCCAGACTGGCTCATTATTCAATTGCCAATCTTCAGGAGTGCGATTGATAGCGGTTTGGATGCTGCCATCCCAGAGATCGGCATTATTGTTGGCGACCCGGTTGCCATCTATGAGATAGATCGGAACACCAGTACTCAATGTCGGATTAGTACCCGTATTATCACGGGCATCGACTGAAGCAGTAGAACCGATCGCCTTCCAAGTAATCGCATTCGGGTCAAATCCTGCCGCCTTTAAAGCCTGATAGAGAGCCGTATCAGTCGTCCCTGGCCCTGCCAATACTTGACTGGTGACAAGGTTATTGTAGTCGTCGATGTCGGTGCTTGTTGCCTCCCATTTGCCTTCAGTGACAAACACCAAAAGATACTGAGCGCCAACAGCCAAGTCGGGAGGGACGACCACCAAAGCAGCCTGTGCCGCACCAGCCGTTGCCAGAGTCGCCAGGGCAACGCCGGCGGAGACAATGCCGAGTTGTTTTATTTTCATGAAAAGAAAAGGATTAATAGTAGATGATTTGAGTGCCTGCGACATTTAGATTTGGGTTAAGCGATAGGGCAAACCCAAAACAGTGACAAGCCAACATAACAATCAAAATCATACACATTCCCACGCATTGTATCAAAAGATACAATTTAATAAATCTTTACATTACCTCGTTTCCCAGTTCTACTGGGGAACGCTATTTTCAGGTTCTAGCTGAAGAATTGCTATATTTAAATTAGGCAGAGCCTAAATATTTGGTTACAGGGCAGAGCTTTGGAACGAGGAAAGACTGTCTATGAGCAGGGGGTAAGGAGACTGATAACTAATACAGCAGTTCTGGTGTTCCCTCAAACCAGAGACTTTTTACCTCACCATGAAGATAACCGCTATATCCTTCTGTTCACTTTAAAATAGAACTGTCAGCTTGCCAGGGATTGAGAGTGACAATCCCAAAACCTCTACCTAAACCCTTCCCTTTCGAGGTAAATATTTCATGAGCCAAACCATCACACCTTCTTCCTTAAAAGCTAGTTTAGCCCCCAATCCCACTAGAGGAGCAACGGTGGACGATGGGGGAAATGTGCTAGGGGAATTTCTGCAAGAAACTCTGGCCATGACTAAACGTCTGTTCATCCAATTACAACGTCGTCCTTCAACCCTAATCGCGGGGGTAATTCAGCCATTTATGTGGCTGATTTTATTTGGGGCATTGTTTTATAAGGCTCCCCAGGGTCTATTCGGCAACGATCTCAGTTATGCTAAATTTCTCGCCCCCGGGGTGATTGTTTTTACCGCTTTTTCTGGGGCCTTAAATGCCGGTTTGCCGGTAATGTTCGATCGAGAATTTGGCTTTCTTAACCGTCTCTTGGTAGCGCCTTTAACCACTCGTTACTCGATCGTGGCTGCTTCTACCATCTATATTATCGCCCTCAGTTTCATCCAAACGGCCTCGATCGTGGCCGCTAGTGCCTTTTTAGGAGCAGGATTGCCCAGTTTAGCCGGATTAGGTGCGATCGCTTTGATTGTGTTCCTAATAGTTTTGGGTATGACTGCCTTAAGTCTCAGTTTAACCTTTGCTCTCCCCGGACATATCGAATTAATCGCCGTCATTTTCGTCACCAATTTACCGCTTTTATTTGCCAGTACCGCCCTCGCACCCTTAAACTTTATGGCAGATTGGTTAAAAGTAATCGCTAGTCTCAACCCTCTTACCTATGCGATCGAACCGATCCGTTATATTTATTTCAATCAGCACTGGTCTTTTGATAGCATAGTCTTACAAACCCCTTGGCTTGACCTCAATTTCTTGACAGTTTTAGGCCTGCTCTTAGCTTTTGATCTGCTAATCCTTTTGGCAATTCAGCCCTTACTTCGTCGTCGTTTTGCTTAAATCAGTTATCAGTTATCAGTTTACTGTTCACTGAAAAGCCTGTAACTTTCTGACCACCAAAAACCAGATAATTTTCTGAGGAGTTAGTTAGATTATGAATACTCAAAAAATGTTAATCAAATCGTCTTTATTCCTAGCTACTATTTTATTAATCGGAGCTGATTTTAATCCGCAAGTGTTAGCTCAAAGCTTGAACCCCAGTCAACCGGACTATCAAAAAAATGAACGTAGTTCCGATGGCAGGGATGATCTCGGTGGTTTTAATCCTTTAGACTTGATTCATAATAGTAATTTTCGCCGTAGCCGGGACGGATCGGAATTTCAGGAAGATACTCGCAATAATATCAACGAAGCGGCCGAGGAGTTTAAACGCAAGCAAAGGGAACAACTAGAAAATCTGCAAAATCCTGCCCCAGAAACCAAATAAAACCCCTTTTTTGAGTAGCTAGACACAATTAATTGCACATATCTAACTAGGGTTTGCGGCAAAAAGGTTTTCGGTGGGAGTAGGGTGTGGGGAGTAGGGTGTGGGGTGTAGGGTTTTAACCATTTTGAGGTGGCCAATTACCTAATTTTCAGGGAAAAAGTGCCTAAATTTCCCCCCGATCACTCCCATATCCAGTACTTTTTGATTGACAAAATTTATTCAGCAGACCCTAACTACCTCTTACCTATTACCTATTACCTATTGCCTATTGCCTATTGCCTATTGCCTATCCTAAGCAAGAAGTTGATTTTGTCCTATCGCTTAGTACATAAGATCGCCAAGTGCAGATGATCTTAAAACGACCAATAACTGAAGAGCATTGGGGGGGTTTATCTTACACGAATTTATATTAAACTTAGGATTGGTTTATTGAATTATCGTCTTATTAAAACTGTGGAAGTAATGGAAATCGGGCAAAAAGTCAAGGTCTGTCGCTTAAGAGACCGCGTTAACTCGGATGTAGCGGGTAAATTAGGTAAAGTGGGTGTCATCAAAAATTTTAAGATGACCGATGGCAGCGGTGTTGGTGCTGTTGTCCAGTTCGATGATAAGACCGCTACTTGGTTTTTTGAGGATGAACTCAAACTCATCTAAATACAACGCTTAGGAATTAACTATGTCCTTAATTTTGACCTTTTTGGGCAAGGGGGGCAGCGGTCGCAGTACAATAGCGATCGCTACGGCAAAAAAAATGGCTGGTCTGGGGTCAAAAGTTCTCTTGATCGGTCAAGATTCTGGTCCCGCTTGGGGATTACTCCTCAAGGCCTCCCCTAGCTTCTCCATTACCGAAATTGCGCCTAATCTCTCGGTTGTCCAGCTTAGTAGTACCCATTTACTAGAAAAAAGTTGGGAAGAAGTCAAGGAATTAGAAAAGCAGTATTTGCGTTCTCCCACCTTGAAAAATGTTTATGGTCAAGAGTTGGGCATTTTACCCGGGATGGACCAAGCTCTGGCTTTAAATTTCCTGCGCGAACAGGATAAAAGCGGCAATTACGATGTCATCATCTACGACGGCAGCGGAGATATCAACAGCCTGCGAATGTTGGGGATTCCAGAGGTGGGCAGCTGGTATTCACGGCGTTTTCGGCAGGTTTTCAGCGATTCTGAGATTGGTCGCACCCTGTCTCCCTTTTTCCAACCGATCGCCGCTGCCGTGTTCAATTTCTCCTTTAATCCCGACGGTTTAGGGCAGAAAGCCGATAATAACATTTTAGACGAGGGACGCTCCGCTTTAGCTAATCCTCGGCGAGTTTTAGCCTATCTAGTCACCAATGATGATCCAATTGCGATCGCAGACGCTAAATATCTTTGGGGTGGGGCGCAGCAAATCGGTTTAAATGTGGGGGGAGTGATTTTTAATCGCTGTCAGAGTGCCACGGAAGATTTTGCACCGCTGCCGGCGGCGATTTTACCCGACCGTCAAGGAGAAGATTGGCAGGAGTTAATCGCCGAGTTACCCAATTTTCTCACGGTGCAGCCGCCCAAACCGTTAATAATCGATACGGCAGCCGGTCAGGTCAAGGTTTATTTACCCGGATTCGACAAAAAACAGGTAAAACTGACGCAATCGGGTCCAGAATTAACCATCGAAGCCGGGGATCAACGGCGTAATATTGATGTACCACCGCCTCTGACCGGACGAGCGGTAAAAGGGGCAAAATTCCAAGACGGTTACTTAATTATTTCTTTTTAAAGGATTATGTCGAACACCGAGATAGAAAACAAGGACGATCGAGCGGCCAAAACTCGCCAATTATTGGGCATGAAAGGGGCCTCATCGGCAGAAACTTCCCTCTGGAAAATCCGCTTACAATTGATGAAGCCGATCACTTGGATTCCCCTGATTTGGGGGGTTGTCTGTGGGGCAGCTTCATCGGGGGATTATACTTGGTCTTTAGAAGATGTCTTAAAAGCGGCCACCTGTATGTTACTTTCCGGTCCATTGATGACTGGTTATACCCAAACTTTAAATGATTTTTACGATCGAGAAATCGATGCAATTAATGAACCCTATCGTCCAATTCCTTCGGGGGCAATTTCTATTCCGCAAGTAGTCGGCCAGATTTTGGTTTTATTAGCGGGTGGGTTAGGAATAGCTTATCTTCTCGATCGCTGGGCCGGTCATGATTTCCCGATCATGCTCTGTTTAACCCTATTTGGTTCTTTTATCGCCTATATTTATTCAGCGCCACCCTTAAAATTAAAACAAAATGGTTGGCTGGGAAATTATGCCCTCGGTGCTAGTTATATAGCATTACCTTGGTGGGCTGGTCACGCCCTTTTTGGTCAGTTAAATTGGACAATTATGATCCTAACCCTCATCTATAGTCTAGCGGGGTTAGGCATTGCCGTCGTTAACGACTTTAAAAGTGTGGAAGGTGACGAAAAATTAGGCTTAAAATCCTTACCAGTTATGTTTGGAATTACCACCTCGGCTTGGATTTGCGTGATTATGATCGATGTTTTTCAAGCAGGAATTGCGGGTTATCTGATTAGTATTCATCAGAATCTTTATGCCGCTATTTTACTGTTATTAATTATCCCTCAGATCACTTTCCAAGATATGTATTTTCTGCGGGATCCGCTCAAAAATGATGTCAAATATCAAGCCAGCGCCCAGCCTTTTCTAGTGTTAGGAATGTTGGTGACAGGTTTGGCTTTAGGTCAGGGGATACTCTGAAGATTGTAGTTATTGAAAACAGGAAATATCCAGTTTACGGTACATTATCGCCCTGAATCGGGCTTCTGTTTACGGTGACTTGAGCGGTCAAGGGGGGTGAAAACTGTGGCTTCTAGCTCGATCACCAGTCTTTTCGTTACAATCAAGAGGTAATTGTGCTTGAGGGGAAAACTTTCTTTCTTCTCGGCCAACTATTCGGCATTCTTGACAAACTAATCAAGAATAGTTTCTGTTTAACAAGATTGATTGAGACAAGTATCTCGAACCTAGTCACCATGAGTAATACCAGTAACTTTCGTCAAGCTTTACGCGAGGCCAAAAGCCAAGCACTTATCGGCCCCAATGTTATCCCCAAGGCTCTGCCCTATCTCGGTGGCGGTCTAATTTTAACTGCGGTGGGAACCTATGGCGGTTTAGGTGTGATCCAATCCTATCCCCAGATTTTTTTCCCGACTTTCTTTGTCGCTCTGATTGCCGAGATTATTTTATTTTTTGTCGCCCGTAATACTGCCGAAAGAGGCAATACAGGCACTGCTCTGCCCCTACTGACTCTCTATAGTCTTCTTTCTGGCTATACTCTCAGTGGAATCGTCTATGTGGCCTTAGGTACCTCCGGTGTCGGTTTGCGAGGAGTAGCAATTGCTGCCCTCGGTTGCGGCATTGCTTTTGTGTTGGGACGGAATATCGGCTCGAATCTGTCGGAAAAAGATGGTTTAGCCCTGACTAAAACCGTTAGCATCGGTATTCTCGCTCTCTTTATTGTTCTCATTGGTCAGCTAATTTTCTCTATCTTTGGTGGCGCTACTCCCACCTGGTTAGAAATCGCTATTTCTGGCATCGGGGTTTTCTTGTTTGCCGGCTCGGCAGTGGTGGACTTTTACATCTTGCCCCGTACCTACAGAGATGAACAGTATCTCAGCGCTGCTTTATCGATGTATTTGACCTATATCAACCTATTTATCTTTATTCTGCGCCTTTTGATCGCTCTTAACGGTCGAGATTAGGGCAAATAGAGAGGAGTTAGAAATTAGTTACAACCTAACTTCTAACTCCGCTAGAATAGTAAAGAAATGTAAACGGACTGTAAAGATCATGACTGAACCACAACCGACTCAAACCCCCAAATTAGAAGATCCCAAATTTGGCTTTAATGACTATGCCGAGCGCCTCAACGGTAGAGCCGCTATGATTGGTTTTGTGATCACCCTGTTGATCGAGTATCTAACTGGCCAAGGTCTGTTATCTTGGTTAGGGTTACAGTAGTTTTTTAAGCTTTTTTAGGCATTCTAGGGGAAATATAGCCTTGATTGTTAGCTAACGCATACAAGCTTCATGATTTTCCCCGTAGAATCCTTGTAAGACCGAATCACCTCGCTGTTGCGGTGTCCCGTGGGAGCGATTAGGAGCTTCAAAATCGCCCACTTCCGAGGCCGCTTCCCCTAGAAGTTTTCCCGCTATTATATAATCCTGTTTGGATAAGCCTCTCGCTTCGGTAAATAACCAGGAAAGGGTATCTCCCGCTAGACAATCGGCCTGTAATTCAATGCCGATGCTCATTCCACCTTCATCGATGCCACCAATACCCCGATTCCACTGAACAGCGTGAGCGGCCTCGTGAGCGACGGCGTAAAGGGGAAATAAAGGATTATCGCTAATACCAGTAACTTGCTTGAGATTGACATAGACTGTATTATCTACAGTGCAGAAAGCCGCTAGGGAAATTACACCGCAGGGAGTGGTCATCGGGCCATCGTTTAACAAATACTTAAAATTGATCTGGTGTAATTGAGCCGTATATTCAATTACCGCTTCTAAGGCATCCGTAATATCGTCTGCTTGCGCTCTCTGGGCTAGAGGGGATAAAATCAAGAGGGAGCCACAAGAAACAGCAGATATCAGGGATAATAACCGTTTACGGCCAGAGTTAGGTTTCATGGTACTAACAAAGTCGGGAGTGAGGAAGAAGTTTAATTGATCTGGATTAGCTTGCCGCTACGATCACAATTTTAAAAGCTATATCTAAGACTTCCAGAGAAAATACAGAATTTACGCGGCTTTTGATCGAAGTTTACAGAATTTCTCAGGGTTTAGATCACGCCATTTCCCTATCTCCCCACCCTCATCATTCCGCACAAATGTACTATAAATCTATCCCCATTTCCCGCAAACGAGCCTCCAGACGCTGAGAACGCTGTCTTTCCGCTTCCAGAGCTTGCTGAGTAGCATTTAATTGCTCTTGTGCCGCGGCCGCTTGCTCCTGGGCCGCTTCTTCTGGCAAGGGGATTAAATTGCCTTCCGGGTCATAAAATCTCGCCCAAATTGCCGTTTCTCGGTCAATAGTCCCCTCCCAAG
>MTBT01000286.1:0-3920 GCA_002282935.1 Microcystis sp. LSC13-02
ACTTCCCAAAAGGATAATCAATGTCCAGACCTGATTTTTTTGGGTTCCCTCTACCGATCTGAGCCGATTGTCGATGCCTTCGATTTTCTCGTCTAACACTTTAATATCCCCCTTGATATCGGTTAGTCCTATTTCTACTTTGGTTAACCGATCTTCTACCTTGTCAAATCTTTCGTTAACCCGCTTCTCAAGCGAGTCAATCTTTCCCTCAATCCTTGTGAGGACAGCTTCTAGGGAATAAGTAACAGTTTCGTTAGACATTTGATAAACTCCTATACTGCATCTGGTTGGATATAATTTTATCTTAGTCTAGGCTTTAAGAAAATTTTCTTTCAGGAGCGGTTAACTCTAGTCTTGTTGAGGATTAGAGAGATCAGATATTACTTGAAAAAAATACTTTCCAAGCGGCCGTAAAAATAGCACTCCCTAAAAGGATGATTAATGTCCAGACCTGATTTTTTTGGGTTCCCTCTACCGATCTGAGCCGATTGTCGATGCTTTCAACCTTTTCGGTTAAAGTGGCTACTCCTATTTCCACTTTGGTTAACCGTTCATCGATTTTGTCGATCTTCCCCTCAATCCTTGTCAGAATAGCTTCTAGGGAATAAGTAACAGTCTCGTTAGACATTTGGTAAACTCCTATACTGCATCCGGTTGGATATAATTTTATCTTAAGTCTAGGCTTTTTGGCATTCCTTAACCCCATAGTTAACTTTACTTTTGTCCAACCACTGAGATAGTGTTAGGTGAAAACTTAGATAGTTTCTTGTCACTGATTACCAGTTACTGTTCATTCTCTACGGAAAAACCCTAACTGCCAATTTTTTCGGGAACTTCCTAACATTCCATTCATCTTAAAACCCAGATTCCGCCAGAAAAAAGGAGGAAATCCAGAGGAGTTTCAGGCTTTTTTCCTAGCCCTCTCGGTTTTCATTTGGTTTGACACTCCCATCGCACTCATGCGAGGGATTCTTCGTTCACGGGGAGATGCCTTGCAAAAGCAGTGCCTTTACTTGGTCTTACTCTCCCTCCAGAAGCAGTAGCGGTATGCCCTACCGCCAAAATTCTAGGACATTGCCAACTACGAATATCTAAACTCAAACTGTCAACACGATTTAAGCAGTTACTACAAGTCTTAGAGCTAGGAAAAAATCTGTCAACTTCTATATAGATTTTTCCTTCCCATTCAGCCTTGTATTTTAACATAGTACAGAATTGACCCCAACCAGCATCACTAATTGATTTTGCTAGTTTCTGGTTTTTGACCATGTTTCTGACTGCCAGATTTTCTACCACTATGACTTGGTTTTCGTCAACTAATTTACGACTTAGTTTGTGGAGAAAATCTTCACGACAACGAACAATTTTAGAGTGAACTTTAGCAACTTTAACTCTAGCTTTATTTCGGTTGTTAGAGCCTTTTTGCTTGCGACTTAATTTCTTTTGTCTCCTCGCTAATCTCTGTTCGTACTTACGGTAGTATTTAGGATTCCCGTGTTTAGTCCCGTCTGATGTAATAGCAAAATGGGTTAGTCCAACGTCTATCCCGACAGCTTTTCCTTCTGATGACCCTTCGGCTTCGCTCAGGGTTAATTTTTGGGGTAAATCCTGACCATCATCATAAAGACAAGATGCGAAATATTCTCCCGATGGATTAACTGAAACCGTAACAGACTTTAAGCTTCCCTCTGGTTGCCGTGAAACCTTGCAATAGACTTCACCAATTTTAGGCAATACCAGAACATCATCTTTTAACTTACAGTGCTGAGGAAATCTAATCGACTGCCTATTTTGCTTTTTCTTGAAGTTAGGATATTTAGTTCTACCTTCAAAGAAATTAAGGAAAGCACTAGAAAGATTTAAAGCTGCTTGCTGTAATACCTGCGATGGTACTTCGCTTAACCACTCATGCTCTTTTTTTAGGGAAGGCAGCAGCCTAATTATTTCGTCTCTGCTTAATCCTTTTCCAGTTTGCTTGTAAGTTTCAGATGTCAAGTTTAGGGCGTAATTGTAAAACCATCTAGCACAGCCAAACGACTTGGCAAGCAAAACTGATTACTCGCTTGTCGGATAGATTCTGTACTTAAACGCTTTTAACATCTTGTTTACCAGACTATATTTACTATGTTAAACTATGCAAGGCTAAACTGTCAAGGATTTAATCGTGCTTTGCGGTTCTATTCTGGTCGGGGTTTCATCCCTTCAGTACGAGGATCTTCACCCCGACATCTGTGATAAATTGGGTTATGTGTGCAAAGGAGTGAGCGAGTGACGTTTAGCATAGAACCAAAAATTATCAATCCGCCCAAAAACCGTCATGATTATCAATTGTCGGAAGTAATTCGCTATCGTGCTTGGGTAGAGATCGAGCGCTCGGCACTACAACAAAACGTGCGAAAAGTCAAGGCCTTATTAGCCCCAAAAACGGAATTAATGGCGGTAATTAAAGCTGATGCTTACGGACACGGGGCAGTTAAGGTGGCTAACAGCGTTTTAGAAGCTGGGGCGCAATCTTTAGCCATCGCGACTATTGGGGAAGGTATCGAACTACGGGAAGCGGGAATCGTTGCCCCAATTATGATTTTAGGGGCAGTGAATACCCCGGAAGAAGTGGCAGCCTTAGCCCATTGGCAATTGCAGCCCACCCTAGTACAAATCGAACAGGTGCAAATTTTTGCCACCGTTATGAGACGCTTAGAGCAGCGGCTGCCGGTTCATATCAAACTAGATACGGGGATGTCTCGCTTAGGTACACCATGGCAAAACGGTACAAAATTCGTCGAACAGGTTTTAGAGGCTTCTAACCTGAAAATTGCCAGTATATACTCCCATTTTGCCACGGCTGACGATCCCAATCCCGAAATCATGCAGTTACAACGGCAAAGATTCCAACAAGCGATCGCCGAGCTAAGATCAAAAGGTTATCATCCCCCCTGTCTGCATTTAGCTAACTCTGCCGCTACTCTAAGCGATCGATCTCTGCACTACGATCGAGTTAGAGTCGGATTAGCTCTCTACGGTCTTTATCCTGCCAATCATCTCACCGATAAAGTCCCTTTGCAACCCGTCCTGCAAGTAAAAGCGCGCATTGCCCAAGTCAAAACTATTGCCGCCGGTTCGGGAGTGAGTTATGGTCATCAGTACATAGCGGCAAAAGACACTCGTATTGCTGTGGTCGGTATCGGTTACGCGGATGGAATTCCCCGCAATCTCTCCAATCGTTTAAAAGTATCCCTGAGAGGACGTTTAGTACCCCAAATCGGCGCGATAACCATGGATCAGTTAATGATTGACGTGAGCGAGATTCCGGACGTAAAAACAGGGGAAATCGTCACACTTATCGGCAAAGATGGCCCACAGTGCATTACCGCCGACGATTGGGCGCGGGATTTAGGTACGATATCCTGGGAGATTCTCTGCGGTTTTAAGCATCGTTTGCCGCGAATTACTATTAGCAATGGGTAATTATGGCGGTGATCTTAAAAAATGTCAATTGGCGGCAATTCTCACTGTTGAATGACTGGTGAGATGTGTAATTAACTTTGCTTAGGCACTTACCGTTGTCAAGTGTGATCATTGCCAGTCTAGATTAGGGGATGAATTCTCTGGCGCTTTAGTTTAGAATAAACAGGGTTAATCGACGGCAACTGATTAGTTTTACCCTAGAGGCAGCGATGACTATAAGCAACGATTTACCCTTACCCCCCGGCAGTTTTGGATTACCCCTATTAGGAGAAACAATCGCTTTTTTGACCGATCGAGATTTTGCCAGTAAACGTCATAATAAATATGGTCAACTTTTCCGCACTCATATTTTTGGCAGTCCCACGATTATCGAAAATTTGGGTTAAAACCCCGTCCTTTTAGGACGGCTTTAAGCTACAATGGAAAAAGCGATAACCAAGCTAAAAACTGAACCT
>MTBT01000286.1:3969-15919 GCA_002282935.1 Microcystis sp. LSC13-02
TGAAGCGTCAACCCCGTTCAGCGACCACCCTAAAAAAGTGGCGTGGTGAGGAATCGCCGTCCGTTTTACGGCGGCGAGGATGTCAAATCCCTACGGTAGAAACAATTACCGCTCACTATTTAGAGCGTTGGCAAACCGCAAAAACCCTGTCATGGTATCCTGAATTAAGAAACTATACTCTCGATATCGCCTGTAAATTATTTGTCGGTCTTGACCAGGGTTCTGCTACCAAATTAGGAGAAGCTTTTGATACTTGGTGTGCGGGATTATTTAGCCTTCCCCTTCCCCTTCCCTGGACAGCTTTCGGCCAAGCATTACGCTGTCGAGAAGAATTACTGCAAGCGATCGAAACTATCATTTTAGAAAGACAAAAAAATGATGACCCAGGCCAAGATGCTCTTGGTATTCTTTTACAAGCTAAGGACGAAAACGGTCAAAGTTTATCCTTAGCGGAATTAAAAGATCAAGTGCTATTATTACTCTTTGCCGGTCATGAAACTTTAACCTCTGCTATCGCCACTTTCTGCCTACAAATGGCACTGCATCCCGATATTTTTCAGCTTGTCCTTGAGGAAATAACTAATTTTGATCTATCGACTCCTTTAAGCGTTGATACCCTCAAACAGATGACCTATTTAGGGCTTGCTGAATAATGGTAAAACCCTTTTAAAATAAAGCTTTTGACCTGTTAAAGTCCGATGTTAGTGCAAGAAAATAGGATAACTCCTGACTCCTGACTCCTGACTCCTGACTCCTACCACCACCGAAAAACTTTTTCAGCAGACCCTATTTAGATCGCGTTTTAAAGGAAGTTTTACGTTTTACTCCACCCGTGGGAGGAGGATTCCGTCGGGTAGTAGAAGACTGTCAATTTAACGGTTATCATTTGCCGAAAGGATGGGTGGTGCAGTATCAAATCACCAATACTCATAAAGATAATAATATTTATTCTCATCCTGAAACCTTCGATCCCGATCGCTTTTTAGCCGAGGAAAAACCCTACGGATATATCCCTTTTGGTGCGGGATTACGCGAATGTATTGGCAAAGAATTCGCTCGTTTAGAGATGAAAATTTTAGCCGTCCGTTTAGTAGAAAAATACGATTGGCAATTACTCCCCAATCAAGATCTCACCCTCACCGCTATCCCCACTCCCCATCCTCGCGACGGTTTACAAGTCACCTTTAAACCCCGATAAAAAAACTTTAAAAACAGTTTAGCGTTTTGCTCAGAGCCGTGAAATAAATTTCACGGCCTTTCGCTGGAACTAAGCTGAACAGAGGTTAATCGGCAGCGGGTAAAGCTTTCGATAATTCTCCATTTTGCTGATGATTTGGTGTATCGAATTCGAGAACTAAGTAACGAATTAAACGCGCTAGGGATTTTTGTAGCAAACCTTCAGCAATTTTTTGTCCCATCTGTTGGGTTTCGGGTTTAGCGATTAGTTTAGTCATCACTGGCACCATAGCCATGGCATCGAATCCTTTCGTTTCCTGTAAAATACTAAAGATGTTGCGAAGATGCTCAAAAGTCTTAGCATCACCTAATAATTCTGGGGGAGTTTCTTGCACCGCTAAACCCACCTGTTCCCGGAAATTAACCGTGAGATTAAACCAAGTGCGACGACCGAAGTTATCGAGAGCATTTACTAACTCATTCACTAATTTTTCGCGAATAAATATACCCCTATCTGAAAGGAGAAAATCTAGCGCTTGATCGGTGACTTTATCGAAGTTAAAATCATTAGAATCTTTAGCATTACGCAAGAGATTTTCTAAACGATTCCAGCGAAAAGTACCGTCTTTAAACAATAAATCCCGCAGGGAATCTCGCAACTCCGTGGAAGGATCGGTGAGCAGACGTTTCGCAATATAAGGATAGGCTTTGCTAAGTACCTTAAAATTAGGATCGATGCCAATCGCTATTCCCTCTAAAGTCACCATTGAGCGAATAATCAGGGCATAATAGGCAGGTACTCGAAAGGGAAACTCATACATCATCGCCGACATTTTATCGGTGATACTTTTAAAGTTTAATTCTGCCACACTCGCCCCTAAAGCATTACCAAAAACTTCCGAAAAAGCGGGAACAATTGGCTCTAAATTGGTAGTTGGTGACAGGAAGTCTAACTTAACGTAATCCTTGGCCAAAGACTCAAAATCCCGGTTGACTAAATGCACCACCGCTTCGATTAAACCGTAGCGTTGATAGGGTTCAATATTGCTCATCATGCCGAAATCAAGATAAGCTAATTTACCGTCGGGAGTCGCTAATAAATTACCCGGATGGGGATCCGCATGGAAAAATCCGTGTTCAAGTAATTGACGCAAAGAACACTGCACCCCCACATTAACTAAGTGGGTGGCATCAATACCCTGAGCTTGAATTTCTTTGATATTAGTTAATTTTGTGCCGTCCACCCACTCCATGGTTAAAACCCGTCGCCCAGTATATTTCCAGTAGATTTTGGGGATGTAAATTTCGGCAATGTGACCATAAAGTTGGGCGAATTTTTCGGCGTTTTGTCCTTCGTGCAGATAATTAATTTCTTCAAAAATACGAGCGGCTAATTCGTCGGTAATTGCCACTAAATCGGAGCGAAGTCTTTTAATATTACCTTTCACCCAAGTCGCCAAACTACGCATGATATACACATCTAAAGTTATACAGCGAATCAAATCGGGACGCTGTACTTTAACGGCGACTCTCTCTCCGGTTTTTAATTTACCTTTGTAAACTTGTCCTAGGGAAGCAGCCGCTATGGGATTGGGGGATAATTCTGCGTAAATTTCCTGGGGAGAATAACCTAATTCTTCCTCGATAAAACGATAGGCAATTTCGTTAGGAAAAGAGGGTATTTGATCCTGGAGAGTGGTTAATTCTTCTAAATATAAAGGCGGTACTAAATCAGGCCTGGTAGAGAGAGCTTGACCGATCTTAATATAGGTGGGTCCCAATTTGGTCAACATTTCCCGCAATTGTACGGCCCGTCTAATTTCATTTTTTGGCGATTTTCCCTGCAGTTTATCCCACCAGATACCGATGACAAAAGATAAAACCGGTAGGGCAATTTCGATTAATCTCCCCACAACGTCTAGAGGTCGCCCACGGTAATAGTCGTTAATCACTTGGGGATTGTAGCGCCAACTCTCGGCTACGTTGTCATCCATGGGGCCGATATCTTCCCGATGCTCTTCGGGAATATGGACGGGCTGCACTTCAACGGTAATCGCTTCTGGGTTTTGCGTCTCTGGGGAGATCATCTGTTCGGACATAGTTCGGTGACGGGGCAGGGTGATTTGTAAACTATTGTAACAAGTATCGGCTTTCTGCCCGATCTTGTTTCTGTCTCCCTAGTTCTATGCTCAGGTTCGCCGTCAACTTTCCCCTGGTTATCCGTATTTTTGACGATTTCGAGGCTGATACTGCCCTGATTATCCTGAACGTAGGTGTCAAAAAATAGCGCGGTAATTTGGCTGGTTTCTAGGACTTTGTTAAATAAACTAGGGTCTGCTGACCGATAACTCAATTCACCGCTAATAATCAGAAGTTAAATTAGCTAAGTTAATCATTAATATTACCTCTCAAAGTATTCTACAATAGCTCTCGCTATCGATTCTGCACCATCTTTAGGCAGTTTAACCTTTAATCGTGGCGGTTGGGGGGCTTGCCGTAAAAAGTCCCAATTACCTTGAAAAAATTCTTCGCTGCTAATAATTTGATGATAACTATAATCTTGGATTCCAGCCAATAAAATCGCTGATTCGGCGAAACCTTCTCGAGTGAGGGAAACAATCGGAACCTCTAATTTTAAAGCCTCGGCAAAGGTACTATATCCCGGTTTGGAAATAATTCGATCGCACAGGGGCATAAAATCCACGGGACGATAGCTCCGATCTGGTTTATCCTGTAAGCGGACTAAATTGGGCAATTCGGGCGCGTTTTTTTCAAAAGTGATAAATTGCCAATCGGGAAAACTGGCGAGTTTATCATAGGGAATTGCTTCTAATCCTAACCCACCAAAACTCAATAAAATAGTTTTTTCTTTAGGGGCATTTAGCTTAAATTCCTGTCGCAATTGTTCTTCACTGTAGCGGGGTGTACCTCCGGTTAAACCTGCCTCGCTAACGTGAGGAAATGCTGTCATTGCTTCTGCTAAAGGCAGTTTAAATAAGCGATCGCATTGATTATAACAACGACTAATCCAATCACTAATACTGGCGAATTCTTCACCCCAATCACGATAGATAAAATCCCAGCCAAAGTTACCAATCATCCAACAAGGAAGCCCCGTACTTTTGGCAATTAGTGCCGCTAAAGGCGGTAAATCGGCCACAACTAAACCGACACGATTAGTTTTAATAAAATTAACTTCACTGGCAATAATTGCCCTTGATTGAGCAATTATTTGTTCTAATTTTTCTTTAGTAGCTAATTTATCCATCGTTAAACTATCCGATTGGATTACCCCCACATCAAACCCCCGGTGTCTTTGAATATATTCTCCTGATATGTAGGAATCTAATAACCAGCGCGGAGCAGTGGTGACTAATATCGGCAAAATTTCGGGATTAAGTTCAATAACATTAGCTACTACCGAAGCAGTGCGGACAGCATGGCCAAAACCATGATTAGTAACGGCAAAATAAACAACAGGACGAGACATAAATATCAAGTAGGGTGAGAATAATAAGCGAGAAATTTTGTTTTTTAGACTGTAGATAATAATTACCCTTAATTTTAGGGAGGCAAATGAGGCAGGATATAAATACTAGCAAAAGCATAATATTCCGCCTCTGGTTGACAAGCTTCTTGCAGTAAAGATAAAGCCTCCGAGTCTCCTTGTTTTGCTAAACGTAATAATGCTAACAACTTTTTAATATATTGACTACGATGGTTGATTAATTCTTTTCGTCCACGCAGACCATTGAGATCAAAAATATGTTCAACAATTGTACCACGTTGATCTCGACCATAAACACTGGCTAATTTTGCCATTTCATCCCAAACAAATGCCAGATGTGTATTCGGATCGGTTACTCCATCCGTGGGATCTATTAATAGAGGATTTCCCGTGATATCATCTAGAGGAAAATTTGTGCCTTTGTGATTGGCATCATTACATTTATCACAAGAGAGAAGTAAATTTTTCCAAGTAAAAGTCAGATCAGGATACTGGCTTTTTGGATAAAAATGTTCGATCGCTCCATAGGTGACAACTGTAATTTTGCTTTCACAGTAAGCGCATTTCCCATTAAACATTTTAACTAATGCTTCTTTAACTTCCCGATGACCATATTTATTTTGTGCTTGGTTAATTTGAGCTTTAGTTGCCTTGTTGTTTGATTGTATTAATTCTAAAGCCTCTAGCCAACGAGCGGCATTTTTAGCTAATACGGGTGGCTCTGATATTCTCGTTACAGGAATCAAGATAAACGCTCCTCTAGTAAGGCATCAATTCGGGATTCTAAACTATCAGGTTGACTAATTTCGCTAAAGGGTTTAACTTCTTGAACAAATAATGACAGTTGTTCATATTCTTGCTTTTCTTCTGCTGCCAGATTTTTATTTTTACGATTTAGTTGGTGGTAACGCTTAATTTTATTTTCTGTCTCAGTGGGATAGGTTGATTTCAGACCAAAAGCAGCACTTGTTAAAGTACGATCAACATTGGCGGCTAATTCTAAATAAGGAACTTCTACAATCTGCAATTCACCCTCTACCAGATCGATTCGTAGGGTTAAAGAATTTTCCCCTGCACCGGCAGCGATTAAAGGACTATGAGTAGCAACAAAGAATTGAAGCTTGGGAAAAACTTCCTGTAACCATCCAGCAATTTCCCTTTGCCAAGAGGGATGTAAATGAATATCTAACTCATCGATTAAGACAACTCCAGAAGCTTCTGTGGGGTTATCTAGATCGGGGAAGGATTGTAATAATCGCCAAATTAAATCCCCGGCTAAAGCAATCATACTCCGAAAACCATCCGATAAACTAATGGTTGGAACTTTTTGACCGTTAACTAGAAACTGAATCAAGCCATCGGCGGTTACTTCAGCAATTTCTACATTACCGGGTAACAGTTTAGTAATTGCTTCTTCGCCGATTTTTTTCATTTGTTTGGCTTGACTATCTTCAGGATTTTTGGCTATTCGATAATCTAAATACACCATCCATCTCTCAAAAGAACTTAAAGATGTATCCTCATGAAATTGGCTGAAAAAGTTGCTAGAGCGTTTCGGGGGTTCAAGACTAGGAATGATCACTTGACTCACTCTTGTCAAACGACGGAAAGCTCCATAACCGACGGCAAACCAACCCTTATTATCGGAGGCAAAAGCATTGGCGCGCAACCAACTTAAAACTTTGCTATTTGCTTCGATTAATGCTGGCTCTGTATAAGTTTGTTTGTCCTTACTTCCTCCCACCTCTAACCTTTCCGTGCCTGTAACAAAATAGGAATAAGAAAAACTTTGTCGATTGCCAAATTTTCCCGTATCCCCCTCTTCTTGATGAAGCACTGCGGTTAATTTACCCGGTGTTTTAGGATTACATATCCAACCAGTCGGACGTGGTAATAATTCTTTGGCTGCTTCTGGTCCCGCGAGCAGCAAAGCTAAAGCCTGTAGAATCGTGCTTTTTCCTACTCCATTTTCTCCTAATAAAGTGATCCAATGGTAAGGTCTAGCTCGCCAACGACGTTGATTATTAGGATTACTAATAAATTTAATCTCTTGATTCTGGAAGCATTTAATGTTTTCGAGTTTTATACTTTCAACCCACATCGACATTCCCCCAGAGAATAACAGCGATCGATAAAATTCTAGCTTATCTGGCCACATCTAGCCCTTTTTGGCCTTCATCTCTAAATCAAGTAAAAAACCCTCTCTTCGCAGAGAGGGTGAATTAGATTTAGGAATTTTCCTCTAATCCAAAGACGCGATTAAAAGCTTTCAAGACTTTATAACCAGAATCGATCGATTCTAGCGGATCTTTCCGCAAACGGTGACGTAAACAGAGAACAATTACCCGACGGATATCATCTACCGTCACAGTTGTCCGTCCTTCCAAAGCGGCCAGAGCTTTAGCGGCGCGATTGGTAACGATATCGCCGCGCAATCCATCCACGTCCAACTCGGAACAAACCTCGGAAATTTTCACCCGCAGATCATAATCAAGCTCCACAGAAGGCAAAAGATTCTGGGCCTCCACTAACTTTCTTTGCAGTTCTTCCTGTTCTAAGTTATATTTCTCTAAAAACGAGAGAGGATTGCCATCAAATTCCGCACGCTGTTCCACGATTTTGACCCGTAGAGGTGGTTCTTTGACGGTGTGAATCTCGGCGTGCATTCCGAAGCGATCGAGCAGTTGTGGGCGCAATTCTCCCTCTTCTGGGTTGCCCGATCCCACCAAAACAAACCGGGCCGGGTGACGGATGGAAATTCCTTCCCGTTCCACCGTATTCCAACCACTAGCGGCCGAATCCAATAGCACATCGACGAGGTGATCGTCAAGTAAATTGACTTCATCCACATAGAGAATGCCGCGGTTAGCTTTGGCCAGCAAACCCGGTTCAAAAGCTTTTACCCCTTCTGACAGGGCCTTTTCGATGTCAATTGTGCCACAGACCCGATCCTCCGTCGCACCGAGGGGCAGATCTACCATAGTGACTTTTTTCTTGGCAATGGCCAACGGGATGGCCTCGTCCACCCTTTGCCGCACCTCATCGCTCATTAAATCGGGATCATTGGGGTCAGAATTAAAGGGATCGTTAGCAACTACGTCAATTTCCGGTAAAAGGTCAGCTAAAGCCCTAATTGTGGTGGATTTTCCCGTACCTCGATCCCCCATAATCATCACCCCGCCAATTTTGGGGTCGATGACGTTGAGCATTAGGGATAATTTCATTTCTTCCTGGCCGACAATAGCGGTGAAGGGAAAAACCACGCGGCGAGTTTTCGGAGGAGCTTGGGGAGTCACGGTCATAAGTGGATTCAAAAGTCAATAGTTTTTGAGTAAAGAATTATATCTAGTGGGGATTCTAGCCGTCAGCTTTCAGCAAAGCTTTATTATTGTAAGTCTTTTTTCCTGCTTTTTAAGATCCAGCGCCAGAGGGGATGACCCGGCCCTTTGGCCCGAATTTTCCGCACCTGTTGCTCTAAGCGCAGTTTTTCTCTGGGGGAAAGTCCTAAAATAATATTGCGACTTTGCCAGACTAACACTGCTCCTGTAATGGCAACACAAAAGGCTAGACCGATAGAAGCCCAGTAATTGAAAGCTAAAGCATATCTCACGGCTGTCCAAGTAAAATATTGCCGCATTAAAGCTATATCATCCCATAAAACCCATAAACTCGCCGAACCAATCACTAACCAACAACCCAACACGAATAACCAACGACCCCATACCGTCAGTCGATGTAATCTTTGGACTTGTTGCTGTAGTTCAGAATCGGCCATTTCAGTTGACAATTGCCCCAAAATCTGCTAGGACTCGCGCGTGATTTCGCAGTAAACCCAAGAGATTTAAACGATTGCGACGGACAGATTCTTTTTCTGCCATGACTAACACACTATTTTCGCCATCAAAAAAGTCAGCCACCAGGGGAGAAATTGCTGTTAAAGCAGTGACAAGACGCTGATAATCTCTTTGCTCTCTTGCGCTGATAGTTTCGGGAATTAGGGCAATTAAAGCGTCATAAAATGCTGGTTCCGAGGATTGTTCAAATAACTCCGTATCGATGATTGCCTTGATTTCTAGGGTAGTTGTATCTAAATCTCCTTTTTGTGCCAAACGGGTCGAGCGATTGACGGTTTCATAGATGTTGGCTAACTGACCATCCTGACGAATTTGGGATAAAAAGCGAGCGCGTTCACGGGTATCTAATAAATTTTCCAGAGCGCGAGACTTATACTCTGGATCGTTTTCCCCTAAAACTGCATTAACGAGATCGTAATCTATCCTCAAATCATCAATTAAGAGAGTTTGCAGACGTTGTAAAAAGAAATCTTTAATCAGATTGACTGGGTTGGGTTTATCGGGATGACTGGTGACAAAATCCTGAGCTATTTGCTCAATTAATGCCAAAAGATTGATATTAAAATCGGCTGACCAGATAATACTAATTATTGCATTGGCAGCCCGACGGAGAGCGAAGGGATCAGAGGAACCAGTGGGCAGCATTCCCAGTCCAAAAATACCGACTAAAGTATCTAAGCGATCGGCAATTCCCACCACTTGACCGGTGATTGTTTCCGGGAGTATATCCCCAGCATTGCGAGGCAGATAATGTTCAAAAATGCCCCGAGCAACTACAGCTGATTCACCGCTAATTAAAGCATATTTTTCGGCCATTACTCCCTGTAATTCGGGGAATTCGTAAACCATTTGGGTAACTAAATCCGCTTTACAAAGCATGGCAGTGGACTCTATATCACTGCGACTTTGTTCATCGAGATTTAACTGTTCGACGATCATCTGGGCAATTTCCATAATCCGATCGACTTTATCGCGCATGGTTCCCAATTCTTCTTGGAAAGTGACGGTTTCCAGTTGGGGAAGGAAACTATCTAAGGGTTCATCACAATCGGCAGTATAGAAAAATCTGGCATCCGCTAACCGCGCGCGGATAACCCTTTCATTTCCTGCGGAGATAATCTCAGATTTCTGGGGATCACCATTGGAAATAGTAATAAAATAGGGGGACAAACCCTGGGGAGTTTTGACCGGGAAATAACGCTGATGTGTCACCATCACGGTAATAATTACTTCTGAGGGTAATTCCAGAAATTCATCGTCAAATTTGCCGACAATTGCCGTGGGATATTCGACTAAGTTGGTCACTTCTGCTAATAAATCTGCGGGAATTTCTGCCACTCCCTCCAGTGTTTTGGCTAGGGTGGTAATCTGATCGGTAATTATCTGTTGACGCACTTGCGGATCCGCTTCCACAAAAATCGATCGCAAACTGGTTAAATATGCCTGGGGATGACTAATGGCTAGGGATTGCGGGTGTAGAATGCGATGACCAAAAGTTAATCGAGCGCTGGTTAAAGTGGTAGAGCCATTAATTAATTCTAGGGGTAAAACTTCCCCATCAACTAAAGTTAATAACCAACGAATTGGCCGGGGAAATCTTAAGTCTCCATCTCCCCAACGCATAAAACGTCTTCCTTCCAAACGGGTAATCCATTGGGGAATTAATTCAGTTAAAATCTCGGCTGTTTGACGACCGAGAATCGTTTTTTCAATATAGACAAATTCTCCTTTGTCTGTGGCGCGAATTGAGAAAGCAGCGGTGCTAACTCCCTGTTTTCGAGCAAAACCCTCACCAGCGGGGGTAATTTTGCCATTTTTGTAGGCGGCACTAACTGGCGGTCCTTTTATCTCCTCGCTGCGAGCTTCTTGATCCGTCGGTAATCCTGTGATTAACACGGCCAAACGGCGCGGGGTTCCGTAAACTTGAATAGCAGTCGCATCTAGAGATTCCGTCTCTAAACTCTTGCTAACTCTTTCCTGCAATTGTGCGATTGCGCTATCGACAAAATCTGCGGGTAGTTCTTCTGTACCGACTTCCAGTAAAAAATCCATCTGATTGATTGGCCGTGTTTATGCTTCACCGATCATCTAGGCTATCACAGAAGCCGTGTCCTTAGTTTTTGAGCAGCTGTACTGCATTTAAACTGCATATTGGAAATTTTAGTACAAATGCTCAAACTTCCTCGACCTAGCTCTGGCGCTGCCCACTCTCCTATCCCTTTTAAACAGTATGTTAGTATAACTATATGGCGATACAATTGCATTAGCTTGGCTAAAGGGACAAAGTTGCTATCATATTTTATCTGTTATGTCAATAAAGTTATGAAACGATTTCTATTATTATTTTGTGTTCTCGTGAGTTTTTTGCTGTTTATCAGCTTTGAGATTGATTTTTCCTTGTCTGCACTAGCTCTAACTCGACAACAGCTAGAAGGGCCGGGGCAGCTGTTGTATCAATCCCGTCATAGTTTGCGCGATGATACAGGTAGTGCTTGGCAGGTGGTGTTGTTCAAACGAATTAAGGATGAGGAAACCCTAGAAATTAGTTTGCGCTTGGTGGGATTTCCTGAAGGGATTGAGTTTCTGCATGGAGAAAGATTGACGATAACGACAGCTAAAGGCGAAATTTTAGCGGCTAAGGATGCTTTTGCCGAAAAATCACCAGCAGCTAACGTCGGTCAATACGAGATGCAGGATATCTTACCGCAGCTACCCGTTACTGAAGCGATCGAACTTTCCCTACCCCTAGAGGCTCCCCGTCATCTTAACATCCCGATTCCTGTACTTTTAGAATGGCAAAGTCTGCTTTTTTCGGCAAATGTTCGACTTTTTGGGTTAGGGTGAAAGATGCAGCAAATTGGAATCAGCGACGATGGGAAAGATTAATTTATTAGTCAGTGCCACCTCTGAGGATTGGATAGAACAGGCAATTAATAATTTAGGGATTATTCTGCTCGATCATTCCCATTGTGAGCGAAAAGCGGCAGGAGTGGCCTTAAATCTCATGTTTCGTTATCCTTCCTACGCTTCCCTCGTGCGGAAATTAACAGCGATCGCACAAGAGGAATTAGAACATTTTGAACAGGTAAATCAATGGTTAGATAAATGGGGAATTCCCCTTGCTCCCTTGAATTCTCCCCCTTATGGTGCTAAATTAAAGGCGCAGATTCGTCACCAAGAACCCGATCGCCTTTTGGATTCTCTGTTAATATCAGCTTTAATCGAGGCGCGTTCCCACGAAAGATTGGGTTTATTGGGAGAATATTGTCCCGATCCCGATTTAGGCAAATTTTATCGCAGTCTCATGGCTTCCGAAGCGCGTCATCGAAAATTTTGGGTCTGAAACCCCGTCGTAGAACGACGGCTTTACTGTTAAATACTAGCGCATTTACCAAATATATGCTAAAATGTG